>DATEMT010000061.1:0-14888 GCA_035275445.1 Methyloceanibacter sp.
ACAGGTCAACGTGGCGCGTTTGCAACGCCCGGCAGAAAAAATAGCGACGGGCATGGAGTCTTTGCGAGGGGGACGGCCCCTGGTTTCCGGCGCTCTCCGTGCCTACCTTCCCGCCAACGCCGCACGTCTTCGCCCTGGGAGTCGATCTTGCCCTTAGCCCTGAACAGCCTCTTGCGCCTCGTTTCATGCGGAACGCTGGCGGCCCTTCTTCTACTGCCTGGGATGGCCCTCGCAGAGGATGCCGGTTCGCCGAGCGAAACCAAGGCAGAACCGGTCCCGAGCGAGAAGGCGGCGCCGGCGCAAGCTTCGCTTCTTCCGCCTGCTGCGATCACCGAACACAGCATTCGGCTGGCGGGAGTCGATGTCCGCTATAGCGCCAAGGCCGCCACGATTGCGCTTCGCGACGCGAGCGGTAAGACCCTCGCGGACATTTTCCACATCGCCTACACGCGAGAGCCGCTCGATCCCAAACGGCCGATCACCTTTGTCTTCAATGGCGGCCCGGGTGCTGCGTCGGCCTACCTCCATCTCGGCGCCATCGGCCCCAAAGTCGTGGCCGCGAGCGGAAGCGGAGAAGTTCTCGGTCCTCCTCCGAGCCTCGTGACCAACGACTCAAGCTGGCTCGACTTCACCGATCTCGTTTTCGTCGATCCGGTTGGCACCGGCTACAGTCGCGCGCGCGACGGCAAGGACGAGAGCGACTTCTTCGGCGTCGAAGCGGATACCGAGGCGCTCGCCAATTTCATCCGGCTCTATCTCACCGATGCGGGACGGCTGTCGTCGCCCGTGTTTCTCGCCGGCGAAAGTTACGGCGGCTTCCGCATTGCAACGATAACCCGCGCGCTCCAGAAGACCGGCGCCATCTCACCGAGCGGGCTTGTGCTTATTTCGCCGGCGTTGGAATTCGCGCTCCTGAACGCTGAGGATTACGACCCGCTGCCTTGGGCCCTCGCCCTGCCCTCGATGGCCGCCGTCAACCTCGAAAGCAAGGGCGTCAGGGGACGCGAAGCGCTCGCCTCGGAGCTGAAAGAAGCCGAGCACTACGCACTGACCGATTACCTCGTGGCGCTTGCCGCCGGCGCCGCGCAAGGCGCCGATGCGGCCACGGACACGGTGGCGCGGCTCACGGGACTTCCAGGCGATATCGTGCGCCGGAACTTCGCTCGCATTCCCCCGTCGGTCTTCATCAAGGAGTTCGATCGCGCCGGCGGCCAGGTCTTGAGCCGCTATGACGGCAGCGTCGGCGGCCCCGACCCCAACCCGGCAAGCGCCTGGCCCCACGGACCCGACCCCGTGCTCGACTCGACCGTGCCGCTATGGACCGGCGCTTTCGTTCAATACGCCCACGATGAACTCGGCTTCAAAACCGAGATGACCTACCGCCTGCTCAATCGCGAGGTGCGCGGCAAGTGGGACTTCGGAACCCGACCCACGCGTCAAGGCTATGCCGGCGTGCTCGACGACATCCAGGATGCGCGCGCGTCAAACCGCGCGCTCGAAGTGCTCGTCGCCACCGGTTACACCGACCTGATCACGCCCTATCTCGCGCCGGCCTATCTCGTGAACCAGCTCCCCCCGCTCGAAGGCGCAAGGCCGATCGAGGTCGAGACCTATGCCGGCGGCCACATGCTCTATCTTCGCCCCGAGACGCGCCGCGCTCTCAAAGGAGATGTCGAGGCCATGTATGAGCGGGCGCTGAAAGCCTCGCCCCAAGGGTGACGTGCGCCTCTAGCTCTCTCGGATGAACGGGGATGGCGGATCGGCTAAGATGCCGATTCGAGCAAGGCGCGGACGAGGGAGGCGTCGATGGCGATCCGAAGCGCAGCATTGGGCTTGGCCATGCTGACGGCGATGGCTGCTTCCACCTTCGCCGAGGATCAGCCCGCTACGCAAACCGAAGCGGTCGAACCGGAATGGGCCGAGTTCCAGTCGCCCGAGCGCGGCTTCGCGGTGTCGTTCCCCGGCACGCCCAAATTCGCGAGCGCACCTGTCGAAGGCCAAAACCCCCTGCTCCAATACGACTTCCAAGTGAGCCTCGGCGAGGACACGGTCTATAGCGTGGTGGTGTTCGAGTACCCGCAAGGCAAAGGGCCGAGCCCCGACAACGACACTTATGTCAGGCTGGTGAACGCCTATGCCAAAGGCAGCGAGACCCGCTTGCGCAAACGCGGGACGGCGACCATTGCAGGCTATTCGGGCTTCGAGGCGATCGCCGACGATCGCAACGGCAAGCTCAGTCACCTGATCGACGTCGTCCCGTCTGGCGACCGCATCTTCATGCTGGTCACGGCGGGTCCCAAGGGCCACGCCACCGGGGACGACGCCACACGCTTCCGCGATTCCTTCCGGCTGATTGGGCGGGCCGAGGCTGCCCCGGCGCAATCCTCCGCAACACCTCCGCCCCAGTAGCGCTCAGGCGGCCACGCCACGGTCGGCTTGGCGCAGAACGTTGCGGCCCCAGCGCAGCGATGTTGCAACGTGGTATTCACCGGCAATGTTCGACGCCTATCTCAGCCGATGGCACCTGATTCCTGACGGCGATCCGATCATCACGTCGAACGCTCGTCTGTTGCCGGTCCGCTTTCGGGGCGAGGCCGCCATGCTCAAGGTCGCCGCCGTCGAAGAGGAACGGCGCGGTGCCGCCGTCCTGGAGTGGTGGAACGGCAAGGGCGCTGCGCGGGTTCTTGCTCGTCATGGCGAGGCCCTGGTGTTGGAGCGCGCGACGGGCACAGCCTGTCTCGCCGAAATGGCTCGGACCGACGGCGATGACGAGGCGTGCCGCGTTCTTTGCGCGGTCGCCGCGGAGCTGCACGCTCCGAGGACGAAACCGCTGCCGGAATTGATACCGCTCGCCGACTGGTTCCGGGAGCTGGAACCCGCTGCTGCCGCGCACGGCGGAATTCTCATCGACTGTGCCCGATCCGCCCGGGCTTTGCTCGCCGATCCGCGCGAGGTCGGGGTCCTGCACGGCGACCTGCACCATGGCAATGTTTTGGATTTCGGCGCGCGTGGCTGGTTGGCCATTGATCCCAAAGGCCTCCTCGGAGAGCGCGGTTTCGATTTCGCCAACATCTTCACCAACCCCGATCTGGACGATCCAAGCCGCCCGGTCGCGACCGAGCCAAGCTGCTTTGCGCGGCGCATTGAGATTGTCGCCGGCGCAGCCGGATTGAGCAGGGTGCGGTTGCTTTCCTGGATCTTGGCGTGGACCGGCCTGTCGGCGGCATGGTTCCTCGGCGATGGCGATCATCGGTCCGCAGCGATCGATCTGCGCGTGTCGGAGATGGCGGAAGCTGAACTGAGGCGATGTTGTCCGCCCGGATGACTGCCTTCCACGCGCGGCGACGTCGAGCCGAGGCAGCGCCTAACCCGCCGAGGGTTTGCGTAAGGCCACGACGAGGGTGTGAACGTCTCGCGCCGGCGCCGTGAACAAGCTCACGCCGATCATCGTCACAAGGCCGACCGGTACGGCGAAGATCGCGGCGAAGTCTCGCTTGATGCCGCCCCAGTTGGCGGCGGCGCGTGCCGCCTCCTCCCACGCCGCGAGCGCTGCGGCGCGGGTCGCTTCATCGCCAAGGTAGAAGCTCTGCCGGAGCTCGATGTAACGCGCGGCCTCTGCCGCCGTCGCGTTGGAGAGAAAGCTCGACGACTCGTAGAAGGTGATCGGGAAGTAGCGCGGCGCGAACATGTAGTAGAGGCACACGGCAAGACCGGCCACCATGCCGGCAAGCGCTCCCTCGCCGCTTGTCCGTTTCCACCAGATGCCGAGAAGGAGCGCGGGCAGAAGCGCGCTCGCCGCGAGCGAAAAAGCGCTTGCCGTCATGGCATGGATCGCTTCGGGGCGGAGAAACGCGGCGCAAGAGGCAAGCACGGCGACGGCGGCGAGCGCCGCCCGCGCAACGAAGATGCGCCGCGCGGTCGCCGCGGCGGGTTGCACGACCTTGTAAAAGAGATCGTAGGACAGCGAGTTGGCGATGGCGACGAGGAGACCGCTGCCGAGCGCAAGCAAAGCGGCCATGGCGCCCACGGCCGCAAACCCGAATGTGAGGAGCGGCAGAGCGGCGCCGGTTGCGGCCGGGGTTTCGCCGAGCAGCGCCAGAGGCGGCACTCCCACGAGGCAGAGCACACCGATGAAAATCATCGCCCATAGGAATGATGTTTGCGCGCCCTCGGCCGACGGCGTGACCAGGCTGCGCAGAAGAACGTGGGGCATGGCGGCAAGTCCGGTGGCGACGGTGAACAGCAAAGCAAAGCGGTTGAGCCTGTCATCGGCCGCCAATGTCTCGAACGCGACGGACGCGAGCGCCTCAAGTCCCGCATCGCCGCGTGCGGGGACGAACGTGCCGCCTTGCCCGAGCAGGAGAACTGTCGCCACCAGGCCGGCGGCGAAGAGGACCGCGCATTGGACGATCTGGGTCAGGCTTGCCGAACGCATGCCGGCGGCGAAGCTGCACGCGAGCAGGAGCGCCACACCCAATGCCACGCCCGTCGCCAGATCGACGGCGAAGACGCGCGTGATAATCGCGCCGAGCCCAAGCAAGGTGAGCGCGAGCGCCGGGAAGCCCGCAAGGATGACCGCGAGCACCGCAAACTCCCTGATCCCCGGTTGGTTGAACCGCTCGGCAAGAAAATCCGGCACCGTGTAGCCGCCGAAATTGCGCAAGTAGGGCGCGATCAAAAAGGCGACGGCGGCCAAGCCGAGGCCTGCGCCGAGCGCCAATATCGAGACGCCCTCCCAATCTCCGGCGAGAGCGACGGTCAGCCCGGCAAAGGCGAGCGCCGGGAACAGCCCGGCAGCGACCGCAGCGCCGTTGACCATCGCAGGCACGAGACGGCCGGCGACGTAGAAGTCGGAGACCGGACGCCGAAGCGCCACCGCTCCGGCTCTCGCATAGAGTGCGGCCGCGATCAGGACGACGATTTGGATTGTGAGCGTGGCCCCCTCCCTCGGTCTCCACTCTTTTTATGATCCCGGGAGCGATTGCGCTACTGCGCATCGCGTGCAGCGGGCAGTTTCGGCCGCTTCGCGGCTTGGCGCAGCAGCTCGGCGAATTCGATGAAGTCGCGTTTGCGCGGCGAGGTCTTGCGCCAGGCAAGGCCGATCGCCCGCCTCGGTTCCGGCGCGTGGAAGGGAAGCAGCCGAATGCCGTCCGATGCGTGCACCTCGCTGGCGATGGCCATCTCCGGCAGAAGCGTGACGCCGTAGCCATTGGCCACCATCTGCACGATGGTGGTGAGGCTCGACGCGCCGAAGCTCTCGCGCGCCTCGGGCGTCACCATGCGGCAATAGGACAGCGCCTGGTCGCGCAGGCAGTGCCCCTCCTCGAGCAGGAGGAGGCGATCGTCCGCGAGCATCGCCGTGCTCGCGTGGCTCTGCCGCCGATTGGCTTGCGAGGCCTTCATGGCAAGAACGAAACGGTCGTCGAACAGATGGAATGTCTCGACATCGGGGCCGTCGATCGGCAGAGCCACGAGAATGAGATCGAGATCGCCCGCCACCAATTCGTGCAAGAGATTTGCCGTCACCGTCTCGCGGAGCTGGAGGCTGAGCCCGGGAAAGCGCCGTTGCAACTCGGGGAGCGCCGCGGGCAGGAGATAAGGCGCGATCGACGGGATGGCGCCGAGCTTCAACACGCCTGCCAGCACCCCTTCCTGATGCTTGGCGAAGTCGAGCAGGTCGCGCACCGCGGCGAGAATGGTGCGGGCGCGCTTGGCGATCTCCTCGCCCTGCTCGGTGAGTTCGACGCCCGACTTGCGCCGTTCGACCAGGCTCACCTTGAGCTCGTCCTCGAGCTCCTTGATCTGCATGCTCATGGCTGGCTGGCTGATGGCGCACGCCTCGGCGGCATGGCCGAAATGGCGGGTTTCCGCCAGGGCCTCGAGGTAACGGAGCTGTCGAAGCGTAACCATGACGATAAGTTGAACTTATCCTCCACATAAAAAAATACGATTGGAAATTATCACGCCGGGCCGGGATACTCAAATTGGCCGAGGCAGGTCTTTCAGTCCGGGTTCGCAAACCTCTGACTGGCCTCCCCGGCGATTGACCCCATTCGCTAGAGGAGAGCTGGAATGCGTGAGTGGCAAAAGCCGACCATCGACGAGACGGAATCCGGCATGGAAGTTACGAGTTACCTGCCGGCAGAGCTGGATCGCGCTTAAGATCTTCGCTCATCTCGGACGAACGCAAGCGGCGGCCCGGGAGCAATCGGGTCGCCGTTTCGCTTTTGGCAGAGCGCAGCGCGCCCCGCCGTTCAGATTTTCTTAATGTGCTTTCCACATGGCGTTCATGAGCGGATCATGCGACTCGGCGATGGGCTTCCTATATCTAGCTCGTGGATTTGCGCGCGTCCTGCCCGGCGGCTCATGTCGAGGCGGTTCGGCCCGCGCCAATTCCAGGGAGGACTACCCGGAGACTTCGTCTAAACTGGGTAGCAAGAGGTGACGCCATGACCAAGATCATGAGCCCCGAGGAGCTGGAGCAGGAGCTTCGCGCCATCGGCGCCGAGCGCTATCACGACAAGCATCCGTTCCATAAGCTGCTTCACGGCGGCAAGCTGAACCAAGGCCAAGTGCAGGCTTGGGCGCTCAACCGCTACTGCTATCAGTCGGCCGTGCCGCGCAAGGACGCGGCCCTTATGAGCCGCTGCCACGACCGTCAGCTCAGGCGCGATTGGATTCACCGCATTATGGACCATGACGGCCATGGCGAGGAGCAAGGCGGCATCGAGCGCTGGCTCGTCCTGACCGACGGGCTCGGGCTGGAGCGCGACTACATCGTCTCCATGAAGGGCGCGCTCCCCGAGACCCGTTTCGCGGTCGAGGCTTATGTCAATTTCGTGCGCGAGAAGACCCTGGTCGAGGCGGTCGCCTCCTCGCTCACCGAACTGTTCGCGCCCAAGATCCACAAGGAGCGCATCTCGGGCATGCTTGAGAATTACGATTTCATCAGCGACGAGGTCATGGCCTATTTCAAGCGCCGCCTGACTCAGGCGCCGGATGACGCAGAGTTCGCGCTCGACTACGTCAAGCGCAACGCGCGCACTCCGGAAGCGCAGGCAGCGGCCCTCGATGCGCTTCGCTTCAAGTGCAACGTGCTGTGGGCGCAGCTCGATGCGCTCCATTACGCTTATGTCGAGCCCGGGCTGGTCCCGCCCGGCGCTTTCGTTCCGGGCAAATCATGAGCGAAACGGCGTCCCCTGCTCGCCTCATCGTCGGACAAGAGACGCGGCCGCATTTGCCGAGCTACCTAAAGCTCCGTCACGACGCGGGGCGGGACCGCTGGATCTTGTTGGCGCCCGAGCGGGTGCTGACGCCCGATCAAACCGCCGTCGCCGTGCTCAAACTCTGCGACGGCAACAGGACCGTCAGTGAGATCGTGACGGTCCTCGCCGAGGAGTATTCGGCGCCGGCGGAGGTGATCCGCGCCGACGTGCTCGACTTGCTCCAAGGCCTGGCTGACAAGGGATACATAAAGGGATGAGCGAAGAGCTGAAGGGCAACGGACATTGCGAAACGCTGATCGTCGACGATGAGCCGACCGAGGGCGTGAGCGGCAGCACGTCGGAAGCGCTGTGCGCCCGGGCGCCGGTCGGGCTCCTTGCCGAGCTCACCCATCGCTGCCCGCTGCAATGTTCTTATTGCTCCAATCCCATCGAGCTCGAGCGCGTTAACAAGGAGCTTTCGACCGAGATGTGGTGCTCGGTGATGCGCCAGGCTGGCGAGATGGGCATCCTCCAAGTGCATCTCTCGGGCGGCGAGCCGACCGCGCGCAAGGACCTCGAAGAGATCGTGTCGGCGGCGTCCGCTGGCGGCCTCTACAGCAACCTTATCACCGCCGCCGTCACCCTCAATCGCCCCCGTCTCGAAGACCTCGCCAAGCGCGGACTCGATCACGTCCAAATCTCGTTCCAGGACGTCGATGCCGACAACGCCGAACGCATCGGCGCCTACCCCGGCGCCACGCAGAAGAAGCTCGACGTCGCCCGCTGGGTCACCGAGCTCGGACTGCCGCTGACCATCAACGCGCCGATCCACCGCCACAACATCCACAATGTCGGCCGCTATATCGAGCTCGCCGTCAAGCTCGGCGCCCAGCGGCTCGAGATCGCTCATGTGCAATACTACGGCTGGGCCTATCTCAATCGCTCCGCGCTGATCCCGACCTACGAGGAGACGGTGAAGTCGATCGAGCTCGTCGAGCGCGAGCGTGAGCGCCTGAAAGGCGTGCTCACCATCGACATGGTCGTGCCCGACTACTACGCCAAGCGGCCGAAGCCGTGCATGGGCGGCTGGGGCAAGGGCTTTATGAACATCACGCCCGCCGGCAAGGTGCTGCCTTGCCATGCGGCCGAGACGATCAAGACGCTTCGCTTCGACAATGTGCAGGATCGCCCGCTGCTCGACATCTGGCTCAACTCCGAGGCGTTCAACGCCTTTCGCGGCACCGATTGGATGAAGGAGCCGTGCCGCTCTTGCGCCTTCAGGGACGTCGATTTCGGCGGCTGCCGCTGCCAGGCCATGGCCATCACGGGGGATGCCCGCAACACCGACCCGGCCTGCGCGCTCTCGCCCTATCACGGCGAGATGGTGCGGATCGCGCGCGAGGAGGCCTCGCGGCCTCCGGCGCCCTTCATCTATCGCAATCCGCGCAACGCCGCCGAAGCGGCCAAGACCGAGCGCCCGCTCGTGCCGGCGGAATAGCCGCGGCTCTCGCCAAAGTTCAGCTTGTTTGAGTTTGCTGCCGCCGTCGCGTCACGCCGCGAGCGCGGCATCGGCCGGCCGCGGCACGACACCGCCGCCCAAGACGCGATAGGCATGGGTGAGGGCCATCAAGGAGACCGGGCCCGAAACGAACATGCCGACGACCAATGCGAGGAGCCCGGCCAGGTTGATAAGCACCAACAACAACGAAAGGACAAAAAGACCCCATTTGTGTCCGCGCGTGATGCGATGGCTCTCCTTCAGGGCTTGGATCGGACCGAGGCCGCGGTCGATCACGAGGAAGCCCGAAAAAAGAAGCATCAGTGAGAGGATCACGAGGAGTACGACGAGGAGCGGCACACCGAACACGAGAGCGGCATCGCGGCCGAGACTGGTGACAAGCGCGAAGCCGAGCAGGAACATGGCCACGATAATGAGTGAAAAGAGGATCGTCAGGCCGAGATATTTCCAGAACGGGTGAGGATGCCACAGCGCGGAAAGCTCGGCCGTCTCGGTTTTGTCGTGTGCCGCGAGCGCAAAGGCCGTAACGCCCATGCTGATAAGCGTGTTGCAAGCGAGAGAGATCAAAGCCCCGAGAAAGGCATAATCCGACTCCGCCCCGCCGAACGGCGCATCGACCGCACGGCTCACGAGTTCGACAACGATTTGGGCCAGGATGATGAGCAGAAACGCGCCGACAAAGAGCCCAGGGCGTTTCTTGAACGTCTCCCAGCCGAAGCGGAGGGCGGAACCTGGAGAGAATCCCATGGGTGGCAGGATAGCACGCGGCAACCCGAAGTTAAGGGGCAACCTCGGCGTCCCTAACAACTGTCCGCAAGGCGTCCTGCGGCCGTGAGAGCAAGGTTAAGGCGGAGCGACCGGTCCCGGCGTGGCACCAATCTATCCCGTGTGGGTTTCCGCCTTGCAATGCGGCTTTCATTCTCGCTACCATGATCGAGACGGCCATCCGGCCGCCCCCAAACGTGCCTGCTTGCCGAGCGCAAAGTTGGAAGCCGGCAAACCGGCGCAAGGTTCCGCGTCACGCCATCGCCAAATCCATGCCTCTTTCGTCCAAGTTCGCCTGCCGCGCATTGAAGCGGCCCCGTCTCTTGCCCGCTCTTGCGGCAGCACTCGCGCTGATCGCCGCCACCGCATCCATCCCCTCGCTTTTGCGCGCCGAAGAGCCGCCCGCGCCTGCCGCAGAAGACGGCGCTGCCAAAAAGGAGGGCGGCTTCAGCATTCAGATGCCGCAATCGCCGCCTTTGACGCCGATCAAGATCGGTTATTTGCGCGAGATGCCGGAGCGTGCCCACCCCGCCTCGCGCCTCGACGTCGAGCCGAAAGACGCGGGCGTTGCCGGCGCCAAGATGGCGATCGAGGAGAACAACGCCGGCGGCCGCTTCACCGGTCACGACTACAGCCTCGACGTCAGCACCGTGTCCTCGGCGGACAAGGCCGTCGAGGCTCTCGAGAAATTCCTCGAAAGCGGCCACAACTACATTGTCGCGGATGCATCTGCCGATACGCTCGTCAAGCTTGCGGACTGGGCCAAGGGCAAGGACGTTCTTCTCTTCAACATTCGCGCCACCGACGTATCGCTGCGGCAGGAGAACTGCCGCGCCAATGTCATGCATGTCGTGCCTGACCGTTACATGCTTGCCGATGCGCTCGCCCAATATCTCGTCACCATGAAATGGACCAACTGGCTCCTCGTGCACGGCTCGACCCCGGGCGACCTTGCCTATGCCGAGGCGATAAAGCGCGCCGCCGGCCGCTTCGGCGCGACCATCGTCGACACGCGCGAGTACCAGGACATGTCAGGCGGCCGGCGCGACGATGTCGGCGACGTTCCGCCTGGCAAGGAGGCGAGCCCGGGCGAGGCTGAGCCCGACTATCAGGTGATCGTCGTCGCCGACGAGGACCAGGCCTTCGGGCCGTTTATTCCATTTCGCGGCGGCGCCAATCCGCGCCCCGTGGCGGGCACGACCGGGCTCACCGCCACGACCTGGAGCCCCGGCCACGAGAAATGGGGCGCGACCCAAGCCAACAACAATTTCGAGAAGACCTTCAAGCGCCTGTTCTCGCCGATCGACTACCAGGCTTATGTCGCGACGCGCACCATCGGCGAGGCGGTGACCCGCAATGCCGGCGCCAATTTCGCCACCGTCGCGGCCTTCGTCCACGGCCCGGAGCTCCAACTTGCGCCGTTCAAGGGCATCAAGCAGCAATTCCGTCCCTGGGACGGACAATTCCGCCAGCCGATCATCATCGCGACCGACAAAGTGCCCGTCTCCGTCTCGCCGCAGCGCGGCTTCCCGCATGCGAGCCACCCCGAGATCGAGGTCGATACGCTCGGCATCGATGAACCCGAAAGCGTGTGCAAGATGTGACTTAGGGCGCGGCGCCGTCAGCGCTCGGCCGGCGCCGGAGCGACGACATTGCCCTGATCGTCCAGAACCGGCACGTTATAGTTCTGCAAGATGGCGTTGATCCCGGCCTCGTTCGCGGCGATGAACGCATTGATGGTGTGCTTCCACTGCGGCTCGTCCGGGCGCACGCCCATGGTGATACCGTAGATGGCGCGCGGACCTGCGATCTCCTTCACCAGCGGAACGAGCGTGAGCGGCACGTCGGCGCGCTGCGCGTAATAGCCGCCGACGGGTCCCCATAGAATTCCTGCATCGAGCGCCCCCGTGGCGATCTCCTCGATCATCGTCACGGCGGCCGTGGTGGCGTTCTCGCCGGCGTGGCTCTCGAACGGCTTGGCGTTGGCGGTGAGCCCATGGATGGCAAGCACGCTCGACGGCGGGGTCCGCGCGAAGAAGCCGATCCGCTTGCCCTTGAGGCGCGGGTCGGCCAGGCTTTCGACGCCCGCAAGGGCGGGATCGTTCTCGCGGTAAATCAGCACATAGGAGGTGTAGTAATAGGGATTGGTGTCCTCGATCAGACCCGTCCCTTGGGCGTAGCCCATGACAAGATCGCAAGCCCCGCTTCCCATCGTATTGGGAACGTAGCCGCTCTTCTCGGCGAACCACGAATATTCGAGCCGCGCATCGAGCTTCTCGGCGATCAACTCGGCAAGCTTGTTCTCGAAGCCTTGGCCTTCGGCGTTCGAGAACGGCATGTTGTCGGGATCGGCGCAGACCCGCAGCGATGCGCTTGCGGCCGGCCCCGCTCCCGCGCCGCCGGCCGCGCCGCACAGGATGGCGAGCGCGGCGCAAGCCGCGGCAGCCGACCGCTTCGTCACGATCGTCGGGCGGCTCGCACGCGTGCTGTCGGACTTCATCTTGCGACCCTGAAGCGCCGGGAGTGACATCGGCCCGAGGTCATGTCCCCGGGCCTTGCGCTACAATATGGCAAGCGGCTTCGGACGCCGCCAGTCTGCCGTATCCTTAACTTCGCTGAGAGGGCCGGCGAACCGCGATCGCATCAGTTTTCCGCGGCGCATTTGACCATGTTATCGGCCCGCTCGTACCCCGTCGGGTAATGCGCGCCGGTCTCGTCGCTGCCGAAACTCATCATCGCCCCTTCCGCCGCTTCGATGCTGCCGGCGTCGTTCTTCGATCGCAGCATTTTGACGGCGCAGCAATCGGCGTCGAGCTCCATCTGCTTCAACTGCGGCGCGATGAAGTAGAAGCGCTGCGGACCGACTTGGCCGAGCTGGTCTTTGAAACGATCCATATGGCCGAGCGAATGATGGCAGCACTCATGCGCAAGCAGGAACCTGCCGTAATCCGGTTTGTCGGCGAGCGTGAACCCGTTCACGACGATTGCGGGCTGCCCGCTGGCATCGCGCAAAGACATCGCCTGCTCGGGAAGGTCCCGCAGCACGTAGGTGGTGACGTCGCAATAGGGATTCGTGGTCTTGGGCAGCCACATGCGCGCAGCCCTCCCGGGGGAGCCGAGGAGGCCGGCGCCGATCGCCGCCGCGACCAGCACGAGGGGGAGGCGCAGCGTCCGCGCCGCGCGACCAATTCCTGCCAAGACCGTCTTCATTGCCAACGCTCGAACGACTCGGGCCGCATCCACGCGGCCGGTCACAATCGGCCGTTTCTGCCGTTACGTTATTGGAGCCGGAGCCGGGCCGTCACCTTACAATGGTACGGGACACATGGATGTGAAGACGGCGCCCCGCGAGGCCCGGCCCGCACCCTGAGGCCAGAACTTGGCACTGGAGCGCTGCGGCGCCTTTGGCTAGGGTCTGGCATCTCGCGCCGGTCCGGCGCATCCAATTGGCAAGGTCAGCACCGGATTGGGCCCACGCCTCCTCTATGCCCTCATTCTCGGGGCGATCATCGCCGCCTCGCTCGCCCTTCGCGTCTGGGACCCGACGCCGGTCGCGAGGTTGCGGGCGCTCGTGTTCGACACCTATCAGCGCCTGGACCCCCGCGCCTTCGACCCGGCCTTGCCCGTGCGCGTCGTCGATATCGACGAGGCCTCGCTCAAGGCGGTCGGCCAATGGCCCTGGCCGCGAACGGTGCTGGCCGACCTTGTCAATAAACTCGCGGGCGCCGGCGCCGCCGCAATCGGCTTCGACATCGTGTTTCCCGAGCCCGACCGCATGTCGCCTTCGAACGCGCTCCGCTTCTGGCCGAAATCGACGGCGGTCGAGACTTTGCGCGAGGAGATCGACAAGCTCCCGTCGAACGATCAGGTCTTTGCCGAGGCGATCGGCAAAGCGCCGGTTGCACTCGGCTTCATCGCCGCGCCGCAAGGCACCTCCCTCCCCGAGACAAAAGCGGGCTTCGCCCATGGCGGCGACGACCCGAGTTTGTTCGCGCCCTATTACCCCGGCGCCGCCTCGAGCCTGAAGGAGTTGCAAGACACGGCTAAAGGGTCGGGATCGCTCAACTGGATTCCCGAGCACGATCAGATCATCCGGCGCATGCCCATGGTGGTCCGCGTCGGCGACACGCTCTACCCCTCCTTCGCCGGCGACATGCTGCGGCTCGCGCAAGGCGCCTCAACCTATGTGGTGAAGTCGTCCGGCGCGAGCGGCGAGAAGGCTTTCGGCGAGAAGACCGGCATCGTCAAAGTTCGTATCGGCGATTTCGAAGTGCCGACCGAGGCAAACGGTCAGATGTGGATCAAATTCACGCCCGAGACCAAACAGCGCTACCTGCCGGCCTGGAAGGTGCTCAACGGCGAGATCGGGGCCGACGACATCGCCGGCCGCATCCTGATTATCGGCACGAGCGCCGCCGGCCTGCTCGATCTCAGGGCGACGCCGCTCGACGCGTCGGTTCCCGGCGTCTCGCTTCACGCCCAGGCCATCGAGCAAATCCTGCAAGGCGCCTTCCTGCAACGCCCCGATTTCGCCACGGCCGCCGAACTCCTTTACATCTTGGCGCTCGGTACGCTGATCGCTTTCCTCATCTATCGCCTCGGCGCACTCGGAAGCGCGATACTTTGCGGCACGGCCATCGCGGCCGTGGTCGCCGTGTCGTGGTATGCGTTTACGCGGCTCGGCTGGCTGGTCGACCCGATCTACCCGGCTCTGGCGCTCGCCGCGATCTATCTCGTCGGCACGCTCGTCGTGTTCCTGCGCACCGAACGGGAACGCAACCGAGTGCGCAACGCTTTTTCCCATTACATGGCGCCGGCCCTTGTCGAACGGCTTGCCGAGGACCCCTCGCGGCTCAAGCTCGGCGGCGAGACGCGCGACATGACGCTGCTCTTCAGCGACGTGCGCGGCTTCACCACCATCTCGGAGGGGCTCGACGCCGAGGAATTGACCCGCTTCCTCAATTCGCTGTTCACGCCGTTGAGTAACATCATCCTCGACGAGCAAGGCACCATCGACAAGTTCATGGGCGATGCGGTGATGGCATTCTGGAACGCGCCGCTCGACGACAATGCCCATCCGAGCCATGCCTGTAGCGCGGCGCTGCGCATGATGCGCGCGATGGAGAGCTTGAATGCGCGCTGGCGCGAGGAAGCCGAGGCCAAGGGCCGCGCCTTCAAGCCGGTGCGTCTCGGCATCGGCCTCAACACCGGCGTCTGCTGCGTCGGCAATCTCGGTTACGAGACGCGGTTCGACTATTCGGTGATCGGCGACAACGTCAATGTCGCCTCGCGGCTCGAAGGTCAATCGAAGACCTACGACGTCGGCACCGTGGTCGGCGAATCCACCACGGCGCGGGCCCCCGATTTCGCCTTTCTCGAGCTCGATCTGCTCAAGGTGA
>DATEMT010000062.1:0-9287 GCA_035275445.1 Methyloceanibacter sp.
CGACCTTTTGCAAGTCACGCTCGAATTATTTCAGACCGACACCGCCAACTATGCCGACTATGTGCTTCCCGCCGCGAGTTTCCTCGAGTTCGACGACGTGGTCATGTCCTATTTCAACGCCAGCATCTCGGCACAAAAGAAAGCGATTCCACCGCTCGGTGAGGCGCTCCCCAATCAGGAGATTTTCCGGCGTCTCGCCCGTTCCATGGGCTTGACCGATCCCGAACTCTTCGAGACGGACGCCGACATGATCGCCACGCTGCTCAATCAGGCCAAACCTGGCCTGGCCTTCGACGCGCTGGCCGAAGTCGGCACAATTCCCTACCCGGCCAAGCCGATCGTGCAATTCGAGCAGCACGACTATCGAACACCCTCTGGCAGGATCGAGTTGGTCGGCCGCGCTTTCGTCGGCGCCGGACTTCCCCGCGCGCCTTTCCCCTCGGCGGAGGCACGACCTGCGGGCGGCGAGCTGCGCCTCCTGTCTCCGGCATCGAAATGGCTGATGAACAGCAGCTTCGGCAACGACCCCAAGGTCTTGAAGCAACTCGGCGAGGATCGGGCCTTTGTCCATCCCGAGGAAGCGCGCGCGCGTGGACTTGCCGACGGTGCGCGCGTTAGGCTCTGCAATCGAACCGGCGCAATTACGTTACGGCTCGCGGTTTCGGCCGACGTGCCGAGAGGGGTCGTTCTCAGCTATAAGAGCCGGTGGACGGCAAATGGCGCCGACGGCAACATCAACGCCGTCAATCCGGGAAAGAAAGCCGACCTCGCCGAGAGCTGCGCCGTTCACAGCATCAACGTGTCGGTCGCTCCCGCCTGAACGTCCGGCAATGCCGCTTCCGGCTAGTGCAGCCTGAGCTCGCCTTCGACAAAGCGGAATTCGGCGGGCGTGATCAATCTCCGGTGCATCACGCGAATGCGATAGAGCGCACCGTCGAGATTTGCGTGCCAGAAATCGAGGAAGTCGGTGAGCTTGGGAAAGCGCGGGGCGAGATCGTAATCCTGCCAGACGTAGCTTTGCAGGAGCCTCGGATAGTCGGGCAGGCGGTAGAGGATTTCCGCTGTTGTCAGCGAGAGGCCGTCGATCTGGCGAAGGAAGGCGCTGTCCATTGACGCATTGTCCCCGCTTGCCGCGTCTTGCTCTTTTTCAAAAGCTAGCGGCCCCACCGAGTCGCGTCCAGAATTTTCGTAAATCAAATCAACTCCTTGGCAGCAAGCGGCTCGAGCTGCTAACGGTTTTGGCACTCGCGGCTTGAAAGTGCCAAGGCGGCCATCTACATAGCTCGCGCGGGGTGCGCCGTTCCTTGCGCGCGCTCCAAACCATCAAAGCGTCATCGTTCGGAGGAGGAAGACATGAAGTTTCGTCCATTGCATGACCGCGTCGTCGTGCGCCGTATCGAGGAGGATGAGAGGACCAAAGGCGGCATCATCATCCCCGATACCGCGAAGGAGAAGCCGCAGCAAGGCGAGATCGTCGCCGTCGGCCCCGGCGCCCGTGACGATAAGGGCGCGCTCGTGGCGCTCGACGTGAAGCCCGGCGATCGCGTGCTGTTCGGCAAGTGGTCGGGCACCGAGGTCAAGATCGACGGCGAGGAGCTTCTCATCATGAAAGAGAGCGACATCCTCGGCGTGCTCGAAGGCGCAGTCGCCAAGAAGAAGGCTGCGTAGGGACATTCGCCGTCCGGCGACGGCCGCCCAAATGGCGGCGTTGTCGCGGGCGGCACGCGTGACGCCGCCCCGCACCCGCGCTTTGCGCGGGCGAACCGGAGGCAGCAGCAAAGGTAACGGAGAGAGACATGGCAGCGAAGGAAGTGAGATTTGCCCAAGACGCCCGCGAGCGCATGCTGCGCGGCGTCGATATTCTGGCCAATGCGGTCAAGGTGACACTCGGCCCCAAAGGCCGCAACGTCGTGCTGGAGAAGTCCTTCGGCGCCCCGCGCATCACCAAGGACGGCGTCACGGTCGCCAAGGAGATCGAGCTCGAGGACAAGTTCGAGAACATGGGCGCCCAGATGGTGCGCGAGGTCGCGTCGAAAACCTCCGACACCGCCGGCGACGGCACCACGACCGCGACCCTGCTCGCTCAGGCGATCGTCAAGGAAGGCGCGAAATCGGTTGCCGCCGGCGCCAATCCCATGGATCTCAAGCGCGGCGTCGATCTTGCCGTCAATGCCGTCCTCGCCGAGTTGAAGTCGAAGGCGAAGAAGGTCACCTCGAGCGAGGAGATCGCGCAAGTCGGCACCATCTCGGCCAACGGCGATCAGGATATCGGCAACATCATCGCCAAGGCGATGCAGAAGGTCGGCAATGACGGCGTGATCACCGTCGAGGAGGCCAAGGCACTCGAAACCGAGCTCGAAGTGGTCGAGGGCATGCAGTTCGACCGCGGCTACATCTCCCCCTATTTCATCACCGATGCCGACAAGATGCGCGTCGAGCTCGAAAGTCCCTATATCCTCATCAACGAGAAGAAGCTGTCGAACCTGCAATCGATCCTGCCGCTGCTCGAGGCGGTGGTGCAGTCGGGCAAGCCGCTGCTCGTGATCGCCGAGGATGTCGAGGGCGAGGCGCTTGCCACGCTCGTGGTCAACAAGCTTCGCGGCGGCTTGAAGGTCGCGGCCGTCAAGGCCCCGGGCTTCGGCGACCGCCGCAAGGCCATGCTCCAGGACATTGCCGTGCTCACCAGCGGCCAGGTCATCTCCGAGGATCTCGGCATCAAGCTCGAGAACGTCACGCTGGACATGCTCGGCCGCGCCAAGAAGATCGTCATCACCAAAGACGACACCACCATCGTCGATGGCGCCGGCACGAAGGCCGATATCGAGGCGCGCGTCGGCCAGATCAAGCAGCAGATCGAGGACACTACCTCCGACTACGACCGTGAGAAGCTGCAAGAACGGCTGGCCAAGCTCGCTGGCGGCGTCGCCGTGATCAAGGTCGGCGGCGCGACCGAGATCGAGGTGAAGGAGAAGAAGGACCGCGTGGACGACGCGTTGAACGCGACCCGCGCGGCCGTCGAGGAAGGCATCCTGCCCGGCGGCGGCGTGGCGCTGATCCGCGCGCAGAAGACCCTCGACAAGCTCAATACCGCCAATGACGACCAGAAAGTCGGCATCAATATCGTGCGCCGCGCCCTTCAGACCCCTGCCCGCCAGATCGCGGAGAATGCCGGCGAGGACGGCGCCGTCGTGGTCGGCAAGATCGTCGACACGGGCGATTATGCCTTCGGCTACAACGCGGCGAGCGGCGAATACGGCGACCTCGTCAAGCAGGGCGTGATCGACCCCGCCAAGGTGGTGCGGACCGCGCTCCAGGATGCCGGCTCGGTCGCGGGCCTGCTCATCACCACCGAGGCGATGGTGGCGGAGAAGCCGAAGAAGAAGGCGCCGGCGATGCCGCCGGGCGGCGGCGGCATGGGCGACATGGACTTCTAAGCATGATCCGGAAAAGCGGGAACCGGTTTTCCGATAAGATCATGCGCAAGCGAAGTCGCGTCGCGTAAGCGTTTGTAACGATTCGCGTCTCGGGCCGCGCTCTAAACGGGCGCGGCCCTTTGTTTTGCCCCGGTGTTTCCCGCGAGACGGCTCAACTCCGTCTGGCGCAAGCCCTGCCGATCTCCTAGCCTCGGCCCCCACCCAAGTCCGAGGAGAGATCCATGCCAACTTACATTGTCCTTGGCCAGTTCACCGATCAGGGCATCCGCAACGTGAAGGACACGAGCAAACGCGCTGACGCCGCGAAGAAGCGGGCAAAGCAGTTCGGTGCGAAGGTGCTCGACCTCTATTGGACTATCGGCCGGTATGACACTGTCTTCATCGTCGAAGCGCCCGACGACGAGACCATAACGGCGTTCGCGTTGGGCTCGGGCATGCTCGGCAATGTCCGGACCGAGACCTTGCGCGCGTTCTCGCAAGGCGAGATCACTCAGATTCTGGACCGCGTCGAGTAGCGCGAGAAGCGTTCAGCGTTGATGACCAAAGCAGAGCGGCAAGGACGGATTCGCGTCGGGATCGGCGGCTGGAGCTACGCGCCCTGGCGCGGCGTGTTCTATCCCAAGGGGCTGAAGCAGGCGGACGAGCTTGCCTATGCCGGTTCACGCCTCACCTCGATCGAGATCAACGCCACGCATTACCGGCTGCAAAACGCCAAAAGCTTTCGCGCCTGGGCCGCCGCCGTGCCGGACGATTTCGTGTTCTCGGTGAAAGGCCCCCGTCTCGTCACCCAGCACAAAGTTCTCGCCGAGACCGGCAGCTTCATCAAGCGCTTCATCACGTCCGGCCTCGCCGAGCTGGGGGGAAAGCTCGGGCCGGTCGTGTGGCAGTTCGCTCCGTTCAAGAAATTCGATCGCGACGACTTCGCGCGCTTTCTCGAGCACCTGCCGCGTGAGATCGACGGTCTCACGGTCAACCACGTGATCGAGCCGCGCCACGGAAGCTTCGCGACGCCCGAATTCGTCGCGCTGCTCCGCGACCACAACGCGAGCGCGGCCTATACCGACGCCGAGGCTTGGCCCTCGATCGCCGACGTGACCGGCGAGGTGGTCTATGCGCGGCTCCAGCGCGGCGACGATCGCCTGCCGGAAGCCTACAAGCCGCAACAGCTCGACACCTGGGCCGCGCGCGCGAAAGTCTGGGCCAAGGGCGAAGCACCCAAGGACCTCGCGCCGGTCGATGCCGCGCACAAACCCGCTAACAAGCCGCGCGACGTCTTCGTCTATTTCATCCACGAAGGAAAGCTGCGCGCGCCCGCAGCCGCGATCGCGCTGATCGAACGGCTCGGCTGAGCTCTGCGTCAATCCGTCGTTCTTGGCGCGCAACGCTCCACGTCCCATGTGACCAGCGTGGGTGGCTGGTGGGGGGTGCAACTTCGCGACATGGAGACCGCCATGTCAGTTACCGTATCGAGACATGTGACGGGGCAGACTGCCGGTATTCACCCCATTGTGTTCAAGATCGCGATCGGCGCCGTTCTTTGGTTCATCGTCGTTGTGTGGACCGCCTTCGCCGGCAAAGGCGAAGTCGATTTCGACCTCGCGATCGTCACTCTGTTCTGCGCGATCTTCGTCTCGCTGTTCGTGCTGGTTGCGTCTTTGACCGTGGGCGATTCGCGCTGGCCGACGCGTCAGACGAGCTTCCGCGCATTTCTTGACAGCGACGTGGCCATCGGCGGCGAGACCATGCGCGGCCGCGATGTGTTGATCGAAATCGCGCTCGTGCCGGTGGTGCTCGCTTTCGCGGCGACGCTTATCGGCCTTGCCTGGATGATCTTCGGCTGAGCTCGGCGGCGCGGGCGAGCAATTCGTCCTTCGAGACGGCAAATCCTTGCCTCATCCATTCCGTTTCCAGCGTCTTTAGAAGCGCGCCGAGCGCCGGGCCCTCGACCCCGCAGCGCGCAATCACGTCGGTACCCTTGAGCGGGAACACCGGCGCCTGCCAGCGCTCGGCAAGGGTCACGGCGTCGTGCCAGCCATGGTCGTCCGGCCGAGCGCCGGAATCTGCGAATGCGATCAGCGCCGCCGCCGCATAGTCGCGCGGACCGAGCCGGTAGAGCAGCCGCTTGGCGGCGTCCTCGCCCGGAAGTCCGCTGTCGTCGTGATCGCCCGCGCCAAGCGCGAGCTCGGCCTGCTCGGCATTCGACAGGTGCAAGCGCGCAGCGAGCCGCCCGGCGTCTTCACTGACGAATACCGCAAGCGCGGCGAGCCGCGTCATGGCGTCCGCCTCGCGCCGCAGCGCATCGTCGATCGCAACAAGGCGCCTCAAGCGCCAAAGCCGCGGCACGCCGCCGAGAATGTCGGTGAGCAGTCCGCAATCGAACAGCGCCTCGACCGCGCGCAGTGCCTGCGGCGCGAGGAGGATGCGCCTGACTTCGCCCGCGACCCGCTCGGCCGAGAGCTGCGCCATCCCGCCGCGGAGCGCGACCGAAGCGCGAAGCCCCTCCGGATCGAACGGGCCCTTGCCGTAATAGGCGTTGAAGCGAAAGAAGCGCAGTATGCGCAAATAATCTTCTTTGATGCGCGCCGCCGCATCGCCGATGAAGCGCACCCGCCCCGAACGCACGTCGTCGTAGCCTCCGAGCGGATCGAACAGCGTCCCGTCGTTCGCCGCGTACAGCGCATTCAGGGTAAAATCACGTCGGCGCGCGTCCTCCTGCCAATCTTCGGTGAACGCGACTTTCGCGTGGCGCCCGAACGTCTCGACATCGCGCCTGAGCGTCGTGACCTCGAACGGAACGCCGTCGGCGACGATCGTGACGGTGCCGTGCTCGATACCGGTCGGAACGGCCTTGAGGCCTGCTTTGGCCCCGAGCGTCATCACCTGTTGCGGCAGAAGGGTGGTGGCGAGGTCCACTTCCTTGACGGGGAGCCCGAGCAGGCTGTCGCGCACCGCGCCCCCGACCGCGCGCGTTTCTGCGCCCGGCGCTTGGAGCGCGGCGAAGACGCGCGCCGTCTCGGGCCGTCTCAGCCATGGTGCATCCTTGAGCGAAAGAGGCGCGGAATTGGGCATGGCCGCCGTCAGTCGATCTCGCCGGGCTTGATGACACCGTCTTTCAGAACCGGCGGATGATAGACCCCGCCGGGCTTGCCGCCGGAGAACTGGATGACCGTCGCCATCACGACGAGGAGGAGCCCGACGCCCGCCGTCAGCAGCCAGAACACCGGCGCGCCCTGCCAAAGCTCATCCGGCGGCACGCCTTTCACCGCAAACCGATAGGCCGCATAGATCAGGAAGGGCAGCGAAAAAAGAAGAATGTCGATCAGCGCGATGCGAAACATCGAATTGGCTCTAAGGCCTTTGGCGAACGGCGCGAGCAGCACCATAACGGCGCGCGCCCCGCAAAGCGAGTGGCTGAACGCGACGGTCCTAGCGCGCCTCCTCCGGGAACCGGAAGAACGCGCCGCCGCTCCATACCCCCTCGCCCGTGCCTGCCGGATTCTTGGCGGCGAGCGAGGCAAGCTCGTAATAGACCGGGCGCGAGAGCCGCGCCTTCAGGCCGTCGCGCACGAGAATGAACGGGGTGAAGCCGCCGGCCGGCCCGCGCTCGAAGCCGAGCTTGTGCTTCGGCCCCGCCCTCACCTCATCGTCCACATTGGTGCGGAAGGACAGGTTTTGTTTCTTGCCCCGCCCCTGCCGCGTCATCGCCACGGCGATGAAGGGCATCGCTTCGACCGCGATCGGCACCTTCTCGACCGGCGTGACCAGGTAGTAGCCCCCGTCCTTCTCGCGGCGGAGCACCGAGGCGAACAGCTTGACGAGCGGCTTCCGTCCGATGGCGCCCCCCTGGTAGTACCACGTGCCGTCGCGGCCGATCTTGAGCCCAATATCCCCGCAAAGATTAAGCTTTGGCAATGCTCCGGAAGGCCGTTTGCCGCGGGCCTTTGCCGATGCTACGACAGCCTTGCGCTTGCTTTGGCCGGCCATGGCTAGACTGCTCGCGGCCGCAAGGCCGGCCCGACGGGGCGCCCGACGGGTTGCGAGGCCCAAATCAACGCGATTGTGACCGAATTGCCGCTCAAAGTGCTTCTTCTCCGCCGGGCCTTTGGCCTTATATTTCCCTAGCATCTATTTCCCTAGCATCAGCATCGAGACAAGTTGAAGCCATGACAACCGTTGCCCAAGCCGATTCCAAGCTCGTCGATCGTATCGAGGAGGTTGGCGCAAAGATTGGACGCGTTCGCGAGACCACGGGATCGACCATCTTCGGTCAGGAGCGCGTCATCGACCTCGCCCTCATCACCCTTCTCTCCGGCGGACACGCGCTGCTCATCGGTGTGCCCGGTCTCGCCAAGACGAGCCTGGTCGAGACGCTCGGCACCGTGCTCGGCCTTCAGAACAAGCGCATCCAGTTCACGCCCGACCTGATGCCGTCCGACATCGTCGGCTCAGAGGTGCTGGAAGAGGGCGCGGGCGGGCGGCGCAGCTTTCGTTTCGTCGAAGGCCCGATCTTCACCCAGTTGCTGATGGCCGACGAGATCAACCGCGCGAGCCCGAAGACACAGTCGGCGCTGCTTCAGGCGATGCAGGAGCATCACGTCACCGTGGCAGGCAGGCGTCACGACGTGCCCCGCCCCTTCCACGTCCTCGCCACCCAGAATCCGCTCGAGCAGGAGGGCACCTATCCGCTGCCCGAGGCCCAGCTCGACCGCTTCCTGTTGCAGATCGACGTCTCCTATCCGGACGCCGCAGCCGAGCGGCGCATGCTGTTCGCCACGACCGGCGTCGAAGAGCGCGCGCTCAAGACCATTCTCTCTGCCGAGGAGCTGATGGTGGCACAGCGTCTGGTGCGCCAGCTTCCAGTCGGCGACCAGGTGGTGGACGCGATCCTCAAGCTCGTGCGCTCGGCAAGGCCCGGCACCGGCATCGACGAGGAGCTCGACGATTTGATCGCCTGGGGCCCGGGCCCACGCGCGAGCCAGGCGCTGATGCTTGCCGTGCGCGCCAAGGCCATGATCGAGGGGCGGCTCGCGCCGTCCGTCGACGACGTGATCGATCTCGCCGAACCCGTGCTCAAGCATCGGATGGCGCTCACCTTCGCCGCCCGTGCCGAAGGGTTCGACATGAGCCAGATGGTCGCGCGGCTTGTCGAGCCGCTGGGGTGATGGCCGTCACGCGAGAGAAATCGCTTCAGCCATTTTCCGGCGAGGAAGCCGAAGCCCACGGCCTGGCGGCGCGCATCCCTGCGCTTCTCATCGAGTCGCAGCGGATCGCCCACACCGTCGCCCACGGCACCCATGGCCGCCGCCGCGCCGGACCGGGCGAGACCTTCTGGCAGTTCCGTCACTACGACCAGAACGACTCGGTCACCGGCATCGACTGGCGCCGCTCGGCGAGCTCCGACACGCTGTTCGTGCGCGAACGCGAATGGGAGGCGGCACACACGGTTTGGCTCTGGGTCGATCTCTCGGCCTCGATGCGGTTCCGCTCCCGTCTTGCCAAGACCACCAAGGAAAGCCGCGGCGTGGTGCTCGCGCTCGCGCTTGCCGAGCTTCTCGCCCGCGGCGGCGAGCGCATCGGTCTCATCGGCGGGCAGATCTTCACCGGGCGCTCCGCCGCCCGCCGCTTCGCCGAAGTTCTCATGAACGATACGAGCGAAGCGAGCCTGCCGCCCAACGCGAGACTGAGCCGCTTCTCCGAGTGCCTTCTGTTCGGCGACTTCCTCGAGCCGGTCGCCGATTTGCGCGCGCGGTTCGAGGCGATCGCGGCGCAGGGCGTTCGCGGGCACCTGATCGATATCGTCGATCCGGCGGAGGAAACGCTTCCCTATGCCGGTCGCACGGAATTCGCCGCGAG
>DATEMT010000063.1:0-5555 GCA_035275445.1 Methyloceanibacter sp.
CCCGAGCGGGGCGAGACATAGACGAGCTCGGTGTCGCCACCGGTCGCGACGCATTCGCTGAGATCGAGGCCGAAGCCGAGGTCTTGCAACAGAAGAAGCTCCCAGCGCACGAGCAGCGCCGGCCACAGAAGAGGCGCGTCATCGAACGCGCCAATCACCTCGAGCGCCGCGGCGTAAAGCTCAGGGTGCGGGTCGCGCTCCGGCAAGAGGCGGGCGAGGCCGGCGAGCGAGCCGATGGCGGCGAGAGCGGCCGCATCGTCGAGCACGCGCGCCGCATGGGCATCGAGCAGCTCGAGATTGAAGCCGCCCAGATGTTCCGACAGCCGCGCCCGCCAGGTGACGCGCAAGTGATTGCCGGGCTGAAGCAGCGGGCGAAGCCGGCGCGACCGCCCTCCCCGCACGAGCCCGAGGTGGCGACCGTGACCGAGCGTGAACAGCTCGGCGACGGCGTTCGCCTCGCCAAGGGGCTTTGCGCCGAGGAAGATGCCTTCGTCGCTCCAGTCCATGAGTCGGCAGAGCTTCGCTCTAT
Source organism: Methyloceanibacter sp. (assembly GCA_035275445.1). Lineage (GTDB taxonomy): Bacteria > Pseudomonadota > Alphaproteobacteria > Rhizobiales > Methyloligellaceae > Methyloceanibacter. The sequence continues at coordinate 530 of DATEMT010000063.1, forward strand.
CGCTTGGGATAGTCGAGGCCCATCTCGCGATAGCGCTCGGGGTCGTCGGCCCAGCGCTCGCGCACCTTTACGAAAAGGAAGAGATGGACCGGCGCCTCGATCATCGCGCCGATCTCGGCGCGGGCGGCGGTCCCGATCTCCTTGATGGTGCGGCCCTTGGCGCCGAGCACGATCTTGCGCTGGTTTTCGCGCTCGACATAGACGGTCTGTTCCACCCTGACGCTGCCGTCCGCGCGCTCCTCCCAAGCGACGGTCTCGACCGTGAGCTTATAGGGAAGTTCCTCGTGGAGACGCAGGAACAGTTTCTCGCGCGTGATCTCGGCGGCGGCCTGGCGCAGCGATTGATCGGTGAGCTGGTCGGCGGGAAAGAGCCAAGGGCCCGGGGGCACGGCTTCGGCAAGATAGGTCTTGAGGTCGTCGATGCCGTCGCCGGTCAGCGCCGAGACCATGAACACGCGGTCAAATCCGGTTCCGGCCGAAAGGTCGCCCGCGAGGCGCAACAATTCGGGCTTGGGCACCAGGTCGATCTTGTTGAGGATGGCGATGCGGGGCTTGTTCACTTCGGGCAAATGTTCGAGCAGCGGCTCGGCCGCTCGATCGAGGCCGCGCTCGGCATCGATGACGGCGGCAACGACGTCGGCGTCGCCCGCACGCTCCCAGGCCGCTTGCGCCATGGCGCGATCGAGCCGCCGCTTCGGCTGAAAGATCCCCGGCGTATCGACCAGGATCACCTGGGATGCGCCGATCGGCGCAATGCCCCGCACCGGCCCGCGCGTCGTCTGCGCCTTGTGCGTCACAATCGAAACTTTGGCCCCGACGAGCGCGTTGGTCAGCGTCGATTTGCCGCTGTTCGGCGCCCCGATCAGAGCCACGAAACCGCAGCGCGTGGGGGCGGCCGTTCCGCCCTGGTTTACGTCTTCGCTAGCCATCTTGGCGCGCCTGCCACACCCCTTCGCGCAAGAGCACGGCAAGCGCCGCCGCCTGCTCGGCTTCGCGCTTGTTCGCCCCCTGCCCGCGTTCGGGCGCTATGCCTTCAATTTGCACTTCGGCGGTAAAGCGCGGCGCGTGGTCGGGACCTTCGCGCGCAACCTCGAGATAGCGCGGCAGCGGCAGGCGGCGCCCTTGCGCCCATTCTTGCAGCACCGATTTCGCGTCCGTGGCAGTCGCCTCGATGGCATCGAGTTGCGGCTGCCAGGACATCCGCACCACGCGCTTGGCCGCCTCGTAGCCGGCATCGGCGAAAACCGCGCCGAGCACCGCCTCGCAGGTATTGGCGAGGATGGTCTTTTTGCGCCGGCCGCCGCTGCCGGCCTCGCCCCCGCTCATCAGAATGGCGTCGCCGAGGCTCCAGCTTAGGGCGATTTCGGCGCAGGTCTCGGCCCGGACGAGCTGATTGTAGGCGCGCGCAAGGTCGCCTTCGCGCGCCTCGGGAAACGTTTCGGTCAGGAGTTCGGCGACGGCGAGACCGAGCACCCGGTCGCCGAGGAATTCCAGCCGCTCGTTGTTTTCGTCGAGCCTTGCCCCCACCCGCGCACTCGAATGGGTCAACGCGAGCGTCAACAGCGCGGGATCGGAAAAGTCGTGCCCGATCCGGGCGGCGAGTTCCTCGAGTGCCGTTTTGCGCGGCTGCGGCAAGGTTCAGCGCACCGCATGCAGAAGGCGCGACCAGCGCACGCTTTCGGGCCAATCCCACACCTCGAAGAAGCGCGAATTCTCGTCCATCGAGAAGAAGATCACTTGCGCTTTGCCCACGAGGTTCTCGAACGGCACGAATCCGACCTCCGACAGGAAGCGGCTGTCGGTCGAATTGTCGCGGTTGTCGCCCATCATGAAGAAGTGCCCCTCGGGCACCTTGTAGACCTCGGTATTGTCGCCGAAGCCGTTGGGCACCGCATCAAGGACGGGATAGACCACGCCGTTGGGCAAGGTCTCCTGATAGCGCGGGATGTGGCGCTCCTCGCCCGAAGGCTCGGTGACGACATAGTCGGCGATGCGAACCTTGGGCACGGGCTTGCCGTTGATATGCAGCACGCCGTGGATCATCTGGATCTCGTCGCCGGGAAGGCCGATCACGCGCTTGATATAGTCGGTCTCGTTGTCGCGCGGCAGCTTGAACACGACGACGTCGCCCCGATCGGGCTCCCTGCTCCACACGCGGCTCGGGAACAGGTTGAGTCCGAAGGGAAAGGAGTAGCGGCTGTAGCCGTAGCTGTATTTCGAGACGAAGAGATAGTCGCCGATCAGAAGCGTCGGAATCATCGAGCCGGAAGGAATGTTGAAGGGCTGAAACAGGAAGACGCGCACGATGAGCGCGAGGATGAGCGCATGGATGATGACGCGAACGGTGTCGCGCGCCCCGCCCTTTGCCTCAGTCTTCTCCGCTTCGATACTCATGCGGACGCTCTCCTCGTTTGCATCCCTCGCCCTCAAGCCGCCGCCCCCTATAGCCCCTCCGTTGCGGTGAAGCAAACCGCTCAGTCGCGGCGCGGAACCCGGACCGCCGAAATGATGACAATGGCCTGGGCCGTGGGAAAATCGTCGGTGATGGACAAGTCGATGCGCACCTCGTGGCCTTCGGGCGTCAGCCGGGCAAGCGCCAGCGCCGCGCCTCCGGTCAGCTCCAATGTGGGGCGGCCCGAAGGCAAATTCACGACGCCCATGTCCCGCCAGAAGACGCCCTGGCGGAATCCGGTGCCGAGCGCCTTGGCGCAAGCCTCCTTGGCGGCGAAGCGCTTGGCGTAGGAGGCGGCCCGCGCCGCCCTGCCGTCGGACTTCACGCGCTCGATGGGCGTGAAGACGCGTTCGAGAAAGCGCTCGCCGTAGCGCTCGATGGTTCGCTCGACGCGCCTGATGTCGATCATGTCGTTGCCGATGCCGATAATCATGGCCGCGCTCCGTTGGCTCCGGCTTCGGCCTCTTCACGGCGGAGCGCCTCCCGTGCCCCGTCCATGACGGCGCGCATGCGCGACACGCTCGCGGCAAGTCCGACGAAGATCGCCTCGCCGACAAGGTAATGGCCGATATTGAGCTCGACGATCTCGGGGATCGACGCGACCGGCACGACATTGTCGTAGTCGAGGCCGTGGCCGGCATGCACTTCAAGGCCGGCCACGGCCCCGGCGCGCGCGGCGGCGATAAGCCGCGCAAGCTCGCGGTCGCGGGCGGGACCGCCCTCGGCGGCGGCGGTACAATAGGTGCCGGTATGAAGCTCGACGGCGTCAGTCCCGACTTTCCGCGACGCCTCGATCTGCTCGAGATCGGGATCGATGAAAAGCGCGACCTGAATGCCGCCCCGCTTGAGCGCGGCGACGAAAGGCGCGAGGGTTCCGGTCTGACTTGCGACGTCGAGCCCGCCTTCGGTCGTCACTTCCTCACGCCGCTCGGGCACGAGACAGCAGGCATGCGGACGCGTCGCGAGCGCGATGGCGAGCATCTCTTCCGTGACGGCCATTTCGAGATTGAGCGGCGCCAGGCCGGCAGCCGTGAGCCGCTTGATATCGTCGTCGCGGATATGGCGGCGGTCTTCGCGCAAATGCGCGGTGATATTGTCGGCGCCAGCCTCCACCGCAAGCTTCGCCGCGCGCAAGGGGTCGGGATGGCGCACGCCGCGCGCATTCCGCAAGGTCGCGACATGGTCGATGTTGATGCCGAGGCGAATTGGAGCGACGCTCGGACCGCGCGCCGGTCTTGCGGGATGTGCGGTCATCTCGTCCCCAAAGCTTCACGCGCCGAGCGGAGCTGGAGTTCGCGACGGCGGCGGTTTTTGTAGGCCTCGACCATCGGTTTGACGAGGACGTAGCTCAGAGCCGCGAAGAGAAGTCCGGCCGGCACGCAACCGAGCATCATCGGTTTCAGGATCGGCCAAAGCTGCTCAAGGGAGGACTGGAAGATGCCGGCGGAGAGGTCGATCTCGCGCGGCTTCGGTTCGCCGCCCAGCATGACATTGCCGGCGTGGTAGGTGAGATACCAGATCAGCGGATAGGTCAGAGGATTGCCGATGAAGGTGCCGAGCACCGCCGCGACGATGCTGCCGCCGATGATCCAGGCGACAAGCATGGCCATGATGAGATGGGTGCCGATGAAGGGCGTGAAGGCCGCGAACACGCCGACGGCGAAGCCGAGCGCGACGGCATGCGGCGTGTCGCTCAAGCGTCGTAGGCGATAGACGACGTAGCGGCTGGAACGGCTCCAGCTCCGCCGCGGCCACATATGCACCCGCATCCGCTCAAAGAAACTTTCCGCCTCGCGGCGCTTGAACAGCATCCACTGCCTCGTTACGCGCAAATCTCGCCGTCGAACGCCGGACGCAAGCGCCGGCGACGGACCATAGCCATATTTAGGTAAAATTCCCGTATGGCGCTAGACGCTCGCGCGGGCGGCGCGGCTCACCACGTCCTTGGCTTTCAGCCCGGCAATGATGTCGTTGAGATGCTTCAGGTCCCACACTTCGAGGTCGATCAGCATCTCGGTGTAATCGGGGACGCTGTTGGTCATTTTGATGTTGTCGATATTGCCGTTGGCCTCGCCGATCACGGTGGCAATCTGCGCGAGGCTGCCCGGCTCGTTCAGCACCGTCACGGAAATTCGCGCCGGGAAGCGCTGCGGATTGTCTTCGTCGATGTCCCAGGTGACGTCGATCCAGCGCTCGGGCTCTTCGTCGAAAGCCTTCAGCGCCCCGGCATGGATCGGATAGATGGTGATGCCCTGGCCCGGGGTGAGGATGCCGACGATGCGGTCGCCGGGAACCGCCCCGCCTTGGGCGAAGCTCACCGGCAGGTCGCCGCGCAGGCCCCTGATGGGAATACCACTGGTGTCCTCCTCGCGCGGCTGCTCGCTGGACCCCGGCCAGCGGAATTTGAGGCCCATGACCTTGCGCAGTCCGAACCAGCCTTCGTCGTTGCGCTTGACCTTGCGGCGGCGCTTGGGCGTCTCTTGCGGCTTCTCCCCGGGGAACATCGCCCGGATCACGTCGGCGGAGGCGAGTTCGCCGCGGCCGACCGCGGCCATGACGTCTTCGGCGGTCTTT
>DATEMT010000064.1:0-23479 GCA_035275445.1 Methyloceanibacter sp.
CTGTCGGCCGCCACTACGTGCAAGTGTGCGGCACGACGCCGTGCTGGCTCCGGGGCGCCGATGCGATCAAGGATACCTGCCGCCGCCTGATCGGCGCGCCGGGTCATGTCACCGCTGACGGGCTCTTCTCCTGGACCGAGGTCGAGTGTCTCGGCGCCTGCGTCAACGCCCCGGTCGCTCAAATCGACAAGGATTATTACGAAGACCTCACGCCGGAGAGCCTCGCCAACATTCTCGAAGGCCTTGCGGCCGGGCGTCCCGTCGCCCCGGGGCCGCAAGTGGCGCGGGCGGCCTCGGCACCGATCGGCGGGGCGACCACGCTCACCGATCCTGACCTCTACCGCAACGAGGCGCCGGACGGCTTGGCCGATCCTCCGAAGCCGGGTGCGAAGCGGGCATCGCGCAACAAAGAGCCGGGATCGCGCTGATGCTCAAAGACAAAGACCGCATCTTCAAGAATCTGTACGGCCTTCATAGTTGGCGGCTCGCGGCCGCGCGCGCCCGCGGCGCGTGGGACGGCACCAAAGCGATGGTCGAGCGCGGCCATGAAGCCATCATCGAGGAGGTGAAGGCTTCGGGGTTGCGCGGCCGCGGCGGCGCCGGCTTTCCCACCGGACTCAAATGGTCGTTCATGCCCACCAAGTCGGACGGCCGCCCGTCTTATCTCGTCGTCAATGCCGATGAGTCGGAGCCCGGAACCTGCAAGGACCGGGACATCATGCGGCACGATCCGCAACTGCTGATCGAAGGCTCGTTTCTCGCTTCCTTCGCCATGCGCGTGCACGTCGCCTACATCTACATTCGCGGCGAGTTCATCCGCGAGCGCGAAATCCTGCAAGCGGCGATCGACGAAGCCTATGACGCGAAGCTGATCGGCAAGAACAATGTCAATGGCTGGGATTTCGAGCTCTATCTCAGTCACGGCGCGGGCGCCTATATCTGCGGCGAAGAAACCGCGCTGCTCGAAAGCCTCGAAGGCAAGAAGGGCCTGCCGCGGCTCAAGCCGCCCTTTCCGGCCAATGTCGGCCTCTACGGCGCACCGACCACCGTCAACAATGTCGAGACCATCGCGGTGGTGCCCGATATCCTGCGCCGCGGCGCAACCTGGTTCGCCTCGCTCGGCCGTCCCAACAACACCGGCACCAAGCTGTTCTGTCTCTCCGGACACGTGAACACGCCGTGCAATGTCGAGGAAGAGATGGGGATCGAGCTGCGCGAGCTGATCGATCGATACGGCGGCGGCGTGCGCGGCGGCTGGGACAATCTTCTTGCCGTCATCCCCGGCGGCTCGTCGGTTCCGTGCATCCCGGCGAGCGAGTGCGTCGGCCTACCGATGGACTTCGACAGTCTGAAGGCGCTCAAGACCGGCCTCGGGACCGCGGCCGTGATCGTCATGGACAAATCGACTGACATCATCCGCGCCATCGCCCGTCTCTCCTATTTCTACAAGCATGAATCCTGCGGCCAGTGCACGCCGTGCCGGGAGGGCACCGGCTGGATGTGGCGCGTGCTCGAGCGCATGGCCAAGGGCGAAGCCGAGAAGGGCGAGATCGATATGCTGCTCGCCGTCAGCTATCAGGTCGAAGGCCATACTATCTGCGCGCTCGGCGACGCGGCCGCGTGGCCCGTCCAGGGCCTGATCCGGCATTTCCGCCACGTGATCGAAGAACGCATCGACGCCCGCGCGCTCGAGCCGATCGCGCCGTCGGTTCCGGTCGCGGCAGAGTAGGGGGCACGCCCGTGTGGTTCTGGGACAATGCCACGACGATCGCGACGGTGGTCATGGCGGTGGCCGCCATCGTCGCCTTGATCTACGCCCATTGGCAGATCTCCGAGAACCGCCGGGCCGAAAGCCGCGGCAACGCCAACGAGCTCTGGCGCGAAACGCTGAGGCTCGGCTTCGACAATCCCAAGCTCTCCGACCCGACGCTCAACCCCGCCACCTTCGACTACGAGAAGCTGACGATCGACGGCGACCCGGAGCTGTTCCAGAAATACGAGATGTTCGTGGACACGATCCTGAACGCGAGCGAGGAGATTTTCAGCGTGTCGCCGTCCAAGGAGTGGCTTGCCGCGCTCCGCCTCCAGCTTCGCCCGCATCGCGCGTATCTGACCTCGCGGCACTATGTCGGTTCCGGCTACGACGAACAATACACCCCAAAATTTCGCGCCTATGTGCGCACCATCTTGAGCGAAGGGCAGAAATCTCATGCCTAAGCTCATCATCGACGGCATGGAGCACGACGTGCCTCAGGGCATCACCCTGATCCAGGCCTGTCAGCTCGCCGGTATCGAGATTCCGCGCTTCTGCTACCACGAGCGCCTGTCGATCGCCGGCAATTGCCGCATGTGCCTGGTCGAGGTCGCCGGCATGCCCAAGCCTGTCGCCTCTTGCGCCATGAGCGTCAACGATTTGAGGCCCGCGCGCGACGGCACCCCGCCCACCATCATCACCACCTCCGCGACGGTGAAGAAGGCCCGCGAAGGCGTGCTCGAGTTCCTGCTCATCAATCATCCGCTCGACTGCCCGATCTGCGACCAGGGCGGCGAATGCGATTTGCAGGACCAGACCATGGCCTACGGCTTCGACGGCAGCCGCTTCCAGGACAACAAGCGCGCGGTCGAGGACAAGTATCTCGGGCCGCTGATCGGCACCTACATGACGCGCTGCATCCACTGCACGCGCTGTGTCCGCTTCATGACCGAGGTGGCCGGCGTCGAGGAGCTTGGCGCCATCGGCCGCGGCGAAGACATGGAGATCACCACCTATCTCGAGCGCGGGCTGCTTTCGAACCTGTCGGGCAACGTCGTCGATCTTTGCCCGGTCGGCGCGCTCACCTCGAAGCCTTATGCCTTCACCGCCCGACCGTGGGAGCTCACCAAGACGCCGTCGATCGACACGATGGATGCGCTCGGCAGCGCCATCAGGATCGATTCGCGCGGCCGCGAGGTCATGCGCATCCTGCCGCGGGTCAACGACGCCATCAACGAGGAATGGATCTCCGACAAGACCCGCCACGTCTGGGACGGGTTGCGCACGCAGCGGCTCGACCGGCCCTACCTCCGCCAGAACGGCAAACTCGTGCCGGCAAGCTGGGACGAGGCTTTCAAGGCCATTGCCGCCAAGCTCGAGGGGCTCGACGGTGAGCGCTTTGCCGCGATCGCGGGCGACCTCGCCGGCGTCGAGGACATGTTCGCGCTCAAGCTGCTCGCCGATGCGCTGGGCTCCGCCAATATTGATTGCCGCCAGGACGGCGCCAAGCTCGACCCTGCGCTTGGCCGCGCGACCTACCTCTTCAATTCCACCATAGAAGGCATCGACGACGCGGACGCCTTCCTCCTCGTCGGCACCGACCCGCATCTCGAAGCCCCCGTGCTCAATGCGCGCATCCTCAAGAACATCCGGCACGCTTTCGGCGGGCGGGCCGTCGCCTTGATCGGCCAGGAAACCGACCTCACTTACGCTTACGACTTTCTCGGCGCGGGGCCCGAGACCCTCGCCGAGATCGCGAACGGCAATCATCCTTTCGCCAAGACGCTTCACGCAGCCGAGCGGCCGATGCTCATTCTGGGGCAGGGGGCTCTGGCCCGGCCCGATGGCGCGGGCGTTCTCGCGCTTGCCGCCAAGGCCGCGATCGCGATCGGTGCGATCAAGCCCGCGCTCGCCTGGAACGGTTTCAACGTGTTGCACAACGCCGCCGCGCGCGTTGGCGGGCTCGACCTCGGTTTCGTTCCAGGTGCCGGCGGTCGCGACGTCGAGGCGATCCTCGAGGCGGCTGCGCAAGGGAGCATCGCGGCGGTCTATCTCCTCGGCGCCGACGAGATCGACGTGGCGCGGCTGGGAGACGCCTTCGTCATCTATCAGGGCAGCCACGGCGACGCAGGCGCCCACCGCGCCGATGTGATCCTGCCCGGCGCGGCCTACACCGAGAAATCGGCCATCTACGTCAACACCGAAGGGCGGCCGCAGATGACGGCGCGCGCCACCTTCCCGCCGGGCGAGGCGCGCGAGGACTGGAAGATCGTCAGGGCCTTATCGGAGGTTCTGGGCAAGACGCTGCCCTTCGACACGGTGCAGGCGCTCCGTGCCGAACTGTTCGCGCGCCACCCGCATCTCGCCCTGCTCGACACCGTCGTTCCCGCCGCCGACGCCGCGATCGAGCAACTCGCCGGCCGCACCGTCAAGCACGGCAAAGGCCGCTTCGAGCCGGCCATCGCCGATTTCTACCTGACCAACCCGGTCGCGCGCGCCTCCGCCATCATGGCGAGCTTGAGCGCGCTTCACGCAAAACCCACCGGCGAGGCGACGGGCACCGATGGCTGAGTTCTGGTCGAGCTATGGCTACCCGTTCGCGCTGATCTTCGCGCAAAGCCTCGCGTTCCTCGTCATTCTGCTCGTTCTCGTCGCCTTTCTGCTCTACGCCGACCGCAAAGTATGGGCCGCGGTGCAGATGCGGCGCGGGCCGAACGTCGTCGGACCCTTTGGCCTGCTGCAATCCTTCGCCGACCTGCTGAAATTCGTGTTCAAGGAGCCGATCATCCCAGCCGGCGCGAACAAGGGCATCTTTCTCATCGCGCCGCTCATCACCGCCGGGCTCGCGCTCTCGGCCTGGGCCGTCATCCCCGTGGCCAAGGGCTGGGAAGTCGCCAATATCAATGTCGGCATCCTCTACGTATTCGCCATTTCGAGCCTGCAAGTCTACGGCGTCATCATGGCGGGCTGGGCCTCGAACTCGAAATACGCCTTCCTCGCCGCGCTCCGCTCGGCGGCGCAGATGGTGTCCTACGAGGTCTCGATCGGGTTCGTCATCGTCACCGTCCTGCTTTGCGCGGGCTCGCTCAATCTCGGCGAGATCATCCAGGCGCAAGACGGAAGGCTGGGCTTGTTCGGCTGGTACTGGCTGCCGCTCTTCCCCATGTTCGCCGTGTTCTTCATCTCGGCCCTGGCGGAGACAAATAGGCCGCCCTTCGACCTGCTCGAAGCGGAGTCGGAACTGGTTGCGGGCTTCATGGTCGAGTACTCGTCCACGCCCTACATGCTGTTCATGCTGGGCGAGTATGTCGCCATTGTCTTGATGTGCGGGCTCGGCACGGTGCTCTTTCTGGGCGGCTGGCTGCCGCCGTTTCCGGTCGTGCCCTTCACCTTGATCCCGGGCGTGGTATGGTTCGTCTTGAAGGCCTGCTTCTTGTTTTTCCTCGTCGCCATGGTCAAAGCCATGGTGCCGCGCTATCGCTACGACCAGCTGATGCGGCTGGGGTGGAAGGTCTTCCTGCCGCTGTCGCTCGCCATGGTGGTGATCGTCGCAGCGATCCTCAAGCTGATGCAGCAGGCGGCGTAATAAGGAACACCAGGCGTGAAACGCTGGGCGGAAGCTACTAAGTCGTTGTTACTGACAGAGTTTTTGTCAGCCTTCTGGCTCGCCTTGAAATATTTCGTCGCCCCCAAGGCGACACTCAACTACCCCTTCGAGAAGGGGCCGCTTTCGCCGCGCTTCCGCGGCGAGCATGCGCTGCGGCGCTATCCGAGCGGGGAAGAGCGTTGCATCGCCTGCAAGCTGTGCGAGGCCATCTGTCCGGCCCAAGCCATCGCCATCGAAGCGGGTCCGCGCCGCGACGACGGCACCCGCCGCGCCACCCGTTACGACATCGACATGGTGAAATGCATCTATTGCGGCTTCTGCCAGGAAGCCTGTCCGGTCGATGCGATCGTGGAGGGACCGAATTTCGAGTTCGCCACCGAAACGCGGGAAGAGCTCTATTACGACAAGGAGCGGCTGCTCGCCAATGGCGATCGATGGGAACGCGAAATCGCCAAGAACCTCGAATTGGACGCGCCGTACCGGTGAGGGGGTTCCAGCACATGCAAGCGACGGCGAATCCCGCCTCTCGCTCAAAGCGAGAGGCCCCGGCAAGGTTGCGGCGGCCGAACGGCGCGCGCGAGGGTCATCGATGCTGAGCGCGTTCTTCTTCTACCTGTTCGCCACAATCTTGGTCGGCGCGGGCTTCATGGTCATTGCCGCGAGGAACCCCGTGCATGCGGTTCTGTTTCTGATTCTCGCCTTCTTCAACGCGGCCGGCCTCTTTGTGATGCTGGGCGCCGAGTTCCTGGCCATGATCCTCGTCGTCGTCTATGTCGGCGCCGTGATGGTTCTGTTCCTGTTCGTGGTGATGATGCTCGACGTCGATTTCGCCGAGCTCCGGGCAGGCTTCATCAGGTATCTGCCGATCGGCGCCACCATCGGCCTCCTGCTCCTTGTCGAGCTGATCCTGATCCTGGGCGCCTGGGTGACGGCGCCGGAAACCACGGCCGCGGCGCCGACGCCTCCCGCCGTCGATATCAGCAACACCGAGGCGCTTGGGCTCATCCTCTACACGCGCTACGTCTACCTGTTCGAGGCGGCGGGTCTCATTTTGCTCGTCGCCATGGTCGGCGCCATCGTTCTCACCCTGCATCACAAGCGCGACGTGAAGCGGCAGAATATCAGCCGGCAAGTGCAACGCACACGCGCCGAGTCCGTCGCACTCGTCGATGTCGAAACGGGGAGGGGATTGTCGTGACCATCGGCCTCTCCCACTACCTCACCGTCGCCGCCATCCTGTTCACGCTTGGCATTTTCGGCATCTTCCTCAACCGCAAGAACGTCATCGTCATCCTGATGTCGGTCGAGCTGATGCTGCTCGCGGTGAACTTGAACCTCGTCGCCTTCTCGGCTTTCCATGGCGACCTGGTCGGGCAAATCTTCGCCATGATCGTGCTTACGGTGGCCGCGGCCGAGGCGGCCATCGGGCTTGCCATCGTCGTGGTCTATTTCCGCAATCGCGGCACGATCGACGTCGCCGAAATCGATCTGCTCAAGGGCTGAGCCGCAAAGACCGATGTACCAGGCGATCCTCTTCCTCCCCCTTGCCGGCGCCCTGTTCGCCGGGCTGCTCGGTCCGTTCGCCGGCGCGCGCGCGGCCGAGGTGGTAACCACGACGCTCGTGCTGATCGCGGCGCTCCTGTCGTGGATCGGCTTCTACGAGGTGGCGATCGCGGGTCACGAGCAGCGCATCGAGCTTGCGCGCTTCATCGTCTCGGGCGACCTCAAGGCGATCTGGTCGCTACGCATCGACACGCTGACCGCGGTGATGCTCGTGGTCGTGACTTCCGTCTCGGGTCTCGTCCATCTCTACTCGATCGGCTACATGGAGCAGGAGGACGGCAGGCCGCGCTTCTTCGCCTATCTCTCGCTGTTCACCTTCGCCATGCTCGCGCTGGTCACGGCCGACGATTTCGTCCAGCTCTTCTTCGGCTGGGAAGGGGTGGGGCTCGCATCCTATCTCCTGATCGGCTTCTGGTATCACCAGCCCTCGGCGAACGCGGCCGCCATCAAGGCCTTCATCGTCAACCGCGTCGGCGATTTCGGCTTCGCGCTCGGCATCTTCGCCGTCTTCACCCTTTTCCAATCGGTCCAATACGACGCGGTCTTCGCCTCAGCGCCCGATCATGCCGGCGAAACGATGCAGTTCCTGTGGATGCGCGTCGATGCGCTGACCTTGATCTGCCTTCTCCTGTTCATGGGCGCGATGGGCAAGTCGGCGCAGTTCCTGCTTCACACCTGGCTGCCCGACGCCATGGAGGGCCCCACGCCGGTTTCGGCCCTGATCCACGCCGCGACCATGGTGACCGCCGGCGTGTTCATGGTGGCGCGGCTTTCGCCTCTGTTCGAGCTCGCGCCGATCGCGCTCAACGTCGTCGCCGTGGTCGGGGCCACTACCGCGTTCTTCGCCGCGACCGTCGGCCTCGTGCAGACCGACATCAAACGGGTCGTCGCCTATTCGACCTGCTCGCAGCTCGGCTACATGTTCGCGGCCGAAGGCGTCGGCGCCTACGGCGCGGGCATGTTCCACCTCTTCACCCACGCCTCCTTCAAGGCGCTCCTGTTTTTGGGCGCCGGCGCCGTCATCCATGCGCTTCACCACGAGCAGGACCTCCGCCGCATGGGGGCGCTGCGCAAGGTGCTGCCCTTCACTTGGGCGATGATGCTGATCGGCACGCTCTCGCTCACCGGCTTTCCCTTCACCGCGGGCTTCGTCTCCAAGGACGCCATCATCGAGGCGACCTATGCGGCGCACAGTTGGGCCGGCAATTACGCCTTCGTTCTCACGCTGATCGCCGCGGTGCTGACCTCGTTCTATTCCTGGCGGCTGATGTTCCTCGCCTTCGAGGGCAAGCCGCGCGAGCCGAAGGAGGTTCTTCCCCACGCCCACGAGCCGCCTCTGACCATGGGCGTTCCGTTGGCGCTCCTTGCTCTCGGCGCGCTGCTCGCGGGCGGCCTGTTCGCCCATCTCTTCATCGGGGCGGGCCAAGCCGAGTTCTGGCGCGGCTCCCTCGTCACCCATGAGGGCGATCACCACGAAGTCCCCCTCTGGGTCCTGGCCGCGCCGACGGTCGCCATGGCCGCCGGTTTCGCCACCGCCTGGTATTTCTACATCACCAACCCGCTCGTGCCCTTCGGTCTCGCCAAGCGCTTCCGCGGCGCCCATCAGTTCCTGGTCAACGCCTGGTATTTCGATGCGCTCTACGACGCGCTGTTCGTGCGGCCCGCGCAGCGGCTCGGCCGCTTCCTGTGGAAGACCGGCGACGGTGCCGTCATCGACGGCATCGGCCCCGACGGCATCGCCGCCCGCGTCATCGACATCGCCAACCGCGCCATCAGGCTCCAGACCGGCTACATCTATCACTACGCCTTCGTCATGCTGATCGGCGTGGCCCTCCTCATCACCTATTTCCTGTTTACCGGCGGCGGGATGAAGCCATGAGCTACGGCTGGCCGATCCTCTCCACCATCACCTTTCTGCCGCTGCTTGGCGCGCTCCTGATCTGCCTGTTGCGCGGCACCGACGAGGCCGCCTTCCGCAATGCCCGCTTCGTCGCACTGTGGACGACGCTCATCACGTTTGTCGTGTCGCTCATCCTCCTGCGCGACTTCGATCCGCTGACCGCCCAGTTCCAATTCGTCGAGCTCAGGCCCTGGCTCGGGCCGATCGGTTTCCACATGGGGGTGGACGGCATTTCGCTCCCCTTCGTGCTGCTCACCACCTTCCTCATGCCGCTGTGCATCCTGGCGAGCTGGGTTGCGATCACCGAACGCGTCAAAGAGTACATGATCGCCTTCCTCGTGCTCGAGACGCTGATGCTCGGCGTCTTCACCTCGCTCGATCTCGTCCTGTTCTATCTCTTCTTCGAGGGTGGGCTGATCCCGATGTTCCTCATCATCGGAGTGTGGGGCGGTCAGCGCCGCGTCTATGCGAGCTTCAAGTTCTTCCTCTACACGCTCGCCGGCTCGCTTTTGATGCTGCTCGCCATCATGGCGATCTATTGGGAAGCGGGCACGACCGACATCCCTGTGCTGCTCACCCACGCCTTCCCGGCGGAAATGCAGAAATGGCTGTGGTTCGCCTTCCTCGCCTCATTCGCCGTGAAGCTGCCGATGTGGCCGGTGCACACCTGGCTCCCCGACGCCCATGTCGAAGCGCCGACGGCGGGCTCCGTCATCCTCGCCGGCATCCTCCTGAAGATGGGCGGCTACGGTTTCTTGCGCTTCTCGATCCCGATGTTCCCGCTCGCCTCGGCCGAGTTTGCGCCGCTCATCTTCGCGCTCTCCGTCGTCGCCATCATCTACACCTCGCTCGTGGCGCTGGCGCAGGAGGACGTGAAGAAGCTGATCGCCTATTCGTCGGTCGCCCATATGGGCTTTGTCACCATCGGCGTGTTCACGCTCACGATGCAGGGTCTCCAGGGCGGCATCTTTCAGATGCTGTCGCACGGCATCGTCTCGGCCGCGCTCTTCCTCTGCGTCGGCGTGATCTACGACCGCATGCATACCCGCGAGATCGCCGCCTTCGGCGGCCTTGCCGATCGCATGCCGCTCTATGCCTTCTGCTTCATGGTGTTCACCCTGGCCAATGTCGGGCTTCCCGGCACGAGCGGCTTCGTCGGCGAGTTCTTGAGCTTGGTCGGCGCCTTCCGCGTCAACACTTGGGTGGCGTTCCTCGCCACCACCGGCATCATTCTATCGGCGGCCTACGCGCTTTGGCTCTATCGCCGCATCATCTTCGGCAAGCTGGAGAAGGCGAGCCTGAAAGCGATCGCCGACCTCACCTGGCGCGAAGCCGCGGTGATGGCGCCGCTCGTCGTGCTGACGATCCTGTTCGGCTTCTACCCGGCGCCGGTTCTCGACATGTCCGCCACCTCGGTCGAAGCCCTGATCAAGGGCTTCAACGCGAGCCTTGCCGCCGCCGAGCAGGCGCGGTTCGCTTTGGCGCCATAGGGAACGCGGGCCATGTCCCACCTCAACGACATCGCCGCGACGCTGCCTGAGATCATCTTGGCCAGCGGCGCCATGGCGCTCCTCATGCTTGGGGTCTTTACCCCTAAACGAAGCGATGAACTTATCCTCTGGCTTGCCGTGCTGCTCTTGGCGGTCGCCGGCGTCGTCGTGGCGACGAGCACCGGCACCGCGACCGCGTTTGGCGACAGCTTCATCGTCGATGCTTTCGCCCGGATGATGAAGCTGCTCACGCTGGTGGGAGCGGCCGTTACGCTCCTCATGTCGGCCGATTACTGGCGCGGGGAGGGCGGGCTGAAATTCGAGTATCCGGTGCTGGTCCTGTTTGCCACGACCGGCATGCTTATGATGATCTCGGCGAATGACCTGATTGCGCTCTATGTCGGTCTCGAGTTGCAGAGCCTCGCGCTCTACGTGGTCGCCGCCTTCAAGCGCGACTCGGCGCGCTCGGCCGAAGCGGGTCTCAAATACTTCGTCCTCGGCGCGCTTTCCTCGGGCATGCTGCTTTACGGCGCCTCGCTCGTGTACGGCTTCACCGGCTCGACCAACTTCGCGGTGATCGCCGCCTCGGTGCAGCCCTCAGGCGCCAATATCGGGCTCGTCTTCGGGCTTGTATTCTTGATGGCGGGATTCGCCTTCAAGATCTCGGCGGTGCCGTTCCATATGTGGACGCCCGACGTCTACGAAGGCGCACCGACCCCGGTCACCGCCTTCTTCGCCGCAGCCCCCAAGCTCGCCGCCATGGCGCTTACGGTGCGCGTGCTCATCGCCGCGTTCCCGGCGGTGACGGGGGAGTGGCGCCAGATCGTGGTGTTTCTTGCCATTGCCTCGATGGCGCTCGGCGCGTTTGCCGCCATCGGCCAGACCAACATCAAGCGGCTGATGGCCTATAGCTCGATCGGGCATATGGGTTTCGCCCTGGTCGGACTTGCCGCCGGGTCCCCCGAAGGCGTCGCCGGCGTCGTCTTCTATCTTGCGATCTATCTCGCCATGACGCTCGGCACCTTCGCTTGCATCCTTGCCATGCGCCGCGGCGGCCGCATGGTCGAAGACATCGACGCTCTGTCGGGCCTCTCCCGCACCAATCCGGCAATGGCTTTCCTGTTGGCAATGCTGTTGTTTTCGCTCGCGGGGATTCCGCCCCTTGCGGGATTCTTCGCCAAGTTCTACGTGTTCCTCGCCGCCATCCATGCGGGCCTTTACGCGCTCGCGGTGATCGGCGTGCTCTTGAGCGTGGTGGGGGCCTACTACTATCTCCGCATCGTCAAGATCATGTATTTCGATGCTCCCGCCGAGCGTTTCGAGCCGATGCCGTTGACGCTCGCGGCAGCGCTCGGTTTGAGCGGGATCTTTGTCCTCGTCTATTCGGTTTATCCGGCACCCTTGGTTGAGGCCGCCGAACTGGCAGCTAAGTCACTGTTCTAATGGCATCTTTTACACCTTCAGCGCCAAAATTGCCGAGCGGTTACCGGCTGCTCAGGATGGAAACGGTCGACTCGACTAACGCCGAGGCGCGTCGGCGCGCCAAGGTCGGCGAGCCGGGACCGCTTTGGATTTGGTCGACGCGGCAGTCGCAAGGCCGCGGCCGCGGGGGGCGCGAATGGATTTCGCGTCCCGGCAATCTGTTCGCGAGCCTGCTCATCGGCGTAAACGCTCCGCAGCGCGTCGCGGGCCAGATGGCGCTCCTCGCCGGCGTTATCGCCTACGATACCATCGCCAAGCTGATCGCTTATGAGGGAAGGTCCGAGCTCCTGCTCAAATGGCCGAACGACATCCTGCTCGCGGGCGAAAAGCTTGCGGGCGTCCTCCTCGAGAATGTCGGAAGCACGGTCGAGAGCCGTTCGATCGTGGTGATCGGCACCGGAATCAATCTCGCCAGCCACCCCGAGGATCTGCCGCAACCGGCCATCAGCCTCGACGCTTATGACATCAAGGTGAGCCCGGCCGAAGCGCTCGAGGTTCTGGCCGCGACCACGCATGAATGGCTCGCGCGCTGGGGGGAGGGGTCGTGCTTCCCGACCATCCGCCGCGCCTGGCTCGATCGCGCCGGTCCCGCCGGCAGGCCTTTGCGGGTGAAGGTCGAAGGCGAGGAGACCGAGGGCGTGTATGGCGGCCTCGACGCCGACGGGGCACTCCGGCTGATGACGCCCGACGGCGAGTATCGTATCGCTGCCGGCGACGTCTTCTTCTTGAGCTGATCGGTGTCGCCCGCGCGAATGTCGCGAAAATCTCACTCACCGAAAGCCGATTTCGTTTTCCTCCCGCTCGGCGGCGTGGGCGAGATCGGCATGAATCTCTACCTCTACGGTTACGGGCCCGAGGATGACCGCGAATGGCTCATCGTCGATATGGGCGTTACCTTCGGCAGCGAGGCGGAGCCCGGCATCGATGTGATCCTGCCCGACATTCGCTTCATCGAGGAGGAGCGGCGCAATATCGCCGGGCTCCTGCTCACTCACGCCCATGAGGACCATTTCGGCGCCGTCGCCGATCTCTGGCCCGCTCTCGCCGGTCTCCCTGTCTACGCCACGCCCTTCACCGCTGAGATGCTCAAATCGAAGCTTGGCGAGATCGGCCTCGTCAACGGCTTCCCCTTGCAGGTCATCCCCATGGGGGATCGCCGCAAGATTGGCCCGTTCGATGTCGAGCTGATCAGCATGTCCCATTCGATCCCGGAGCCTTCCGCCGTCGTGATCCGGACGCCGCTCGGCGCGGCACTTCATACCGGCGACTGGAAGCTCGACGACAATCCGCTGACCAGCGCCCCGACCGATGCGGAGCGGTTGAAGGCGCTCGGCGACGACGGCATCGCGGCGCTCATCTGCGATTCGACCAATGCCATCCGCGACGGCGTCTCGCCGTCCGAAGCCGATGTCGCGGTCGTCCTTTCGCGGCTGATCCGCGAGGCGCCGCGGCGGGTCGCCGTCACCACCTTCGCCTCCAACGTCGCCCGTCTCGGCTCCGTCGCCAAAGCCGCCCGCGCCGCCGGGCGCGAGCTTGTCGTCGTCGGCCGGGCCATGCTCCGCGTGATCGAGGCGGCGCAGGCGACCGGCTATCTCGACCCCAATCTCGACTTCCACGACGAGACCATCTTCGCCAAGCTCCCGCCGCGCAAGGTCGTCGCATTGTGCACGGGCAGCCAGGGCGAGCCGCGCGCGGCACTCGCGCGCATCGCGCAAGGCGAGCATCCCAATGTCGAACTCGAAGAGGGCGACCGGGTGATCTTTTCCTCGCGCACCATCCCCGGCAACGAAAAGGCCGTGTCGCGCGTGCAGAACGGCTTGGCGGATCTGGGCACCGAAATCATCACCGACCAGGACGAGGGCGTGCACGTCTCGGGCCATCCCCGCCGCGGCGAACTCGAGCAGCTCTACGGCTGGGTCAAGCCCGGCATCGCCATTCCGATGCACGGCGAGGGCCGGCATCTCGAAGCGCATGCGAAATTGGCCGAGAGCCTCGGCGTCGCGCAGGTCGTGAGGGCGCGCAACGGCACCATGGTGCGGTTGCTGCCGGGACCCGCCGAGATCATCGACGAGGTTCCGGTTGGACGGCTCTACCGCGATGGCACCATCCTGACCCGCGCCGACGACGGCCAGGTGCGCGAGCGCCGCAAGCTGAGCTTCGCCGGCTCCGTCGTGGTCTCTCTGGTGCTGTCGGATAAGGGCGTGCCGCTCGCCGAACCGGAAGTCGCGCTCGCCGGCCTTCCTCCCGCCGACGCGCAAGGAACGCCGTTCGCCGATATCGTTCGCGCCGCAGTGAGCGGCACGATCGAAAGCCTTCCGCGCCCGAAGCGAAAGGACCGGGCGCTCGTGAGCGACGCCGTCCGCCGCAGCGTCCGCGCCGCCGTCAACCAGGCTTGGGGCAAGAAGCCCATGTGCTCGGTGCTGGTGACGGTGTTATAGACGGGGCGGAGCGTGATCCGCCGAACGGAGTCGATGCAATGATCGGCCGCCTGAACCATGTCGCCATCGCCGTGCCCGACCTCGCGGCGGCAACGCAAGTCTATCGCGATACGCTCGGCGCGCGCGTGTCCGAGGCGGTGGATCAGCCCGAACACGGCGTGACCACGGTTTTCATCGAGCTTCCCAACACCAAGATCGAGTTGCTTGGCGCGCTCGGCGAGGGCTCGCCCATCGCCGGATTCCTGGAGCGGAACCCCAATGGCGGGATTCATCACCTCTGCTACGAGGTCCCCGACATCATCGCCGCGCGCGACCGCCTCGTGGCGCAAGGCGCGCGTGTGCTGGGAAAGGGCGACCCCAAGATCGGCGCGCACGGCAAGCCGGTGCTCTTCCTGCACCCCAAGGATTTCTGCGGGACGTTGGTCGAACTCGAGGAGGCGTAGGCGATGACGTTCGCTTTCGCGTTCGCGATCTACTTCATCATCTGGTGGGTCGTGCTGTTCGCCATGCTGCCGATCGGCGTCCGCACCGCCGAGGAGGCGGGCGAGAAGGCCACGCCCGGCACCGCCGAGAGCGCCCCGCAAACCCCGAATCTGCTGCCGAAAATGGTCGCGACGACGGTCGTCTCAACCATCATTTTCGCCGGGCTCTACGCCATCATCGTGCATCACGTCATCACGCTCGACGACATCCCGTTCTTTCCGCGCTACGAGCGGGTGCAGTAGGCGGCTAAGCGGGCGGCCGGATCGCGGGCAAAAAAAAGCAAGGCCGAAGCCTTGCCTTTAGTAACTCGCTCCTTGTCTCCTAAACCATCAAGGCTCGCGGGTCGTGACGACCATCAAGATTTGCTGGCTTGAAGCGGCTGCACCCTTGCGTGGCGCGCCTGGAGTTACTTCCTCCCAAGACTTGGACCTTGTCCAATCTCAACGCCCGACGCCGAGATCCGACCGGTCCCGAACTCTTTTCAGCGTTGTGCGGGGCACCCTACTCTAGCCGTGCCAAATTGTCACCACGATTATGACACCGGGCGCCACCCTTCGCGCGCGCCCGGAGCGATGCCGTCCCGCCGCGGCTAAGCTCAAGAAATCGCGGAAACTTTGCCGCGTCGGCGTGGGAGATCCCGCGCCCATCGCGCTTTGAATGAAGGCGCTCCGCGTCGCCGGTCTGCCGCTTACCTTTGGCCGCGCGCGGCCGTGATTCCCCGCGCCAGGATTGCTTACGCGCGCGAAAGTGAGCTATTAGCCGCGACGGGGCCGGCGGGGAGGGAGCTCCCTCCGCGTATGGCAGGGTTGCTTCCACCGCGGGCGGCGCGACCGCTCCAAACCGCCAACAATTGGTGCCAATGCGCCTCAGCCGGTACTTTCTCCCGCTTCTTCGCGACGATCCGAAAGAGGCCGAGCTCGTCTCGCACCGGCTCATGCTGCGGGCCGGTCTCGTCCGCCAGGCATCAGCCGGCATCTATTCGTGGCTTCCCTTGGGTTTTCGCGTCCTGAAGAAGATCGAGCAGATCGTGCGGGAGGAGCAGGACCGCGCCGGCGCTCTCGAGCTTCTGATGCCGACCATCCAGCCGGCCGAGCTGTGGCAGGAAAGCGGCCGCTACGACGTCTACGGCAAGGAGATGCTCCGCATCAGCGACCGCCACGAGCGCGAAATGCTCTACGGACCCACCAACGAGGAGCTGATCACCGCGATCTTCCGCGACGCGGTCAAGTCCTACAAGGATCTGCCGCGCATCCTCTATCACATCCAATGGAAGTTTCGCGACGAGATCAGGCCGCGCTTCGGCGTGATGCGCGGGCGCGAATTCCTGATGAAGGATTCCTATTCCTTCGATCTCACCGTCGAGGATGCGCGCAAATCCTACAACAAGATGTTCGTCTCCTATTTGCGCACCTTCGCCCGCATGGGGCTGAAATCCGTGCCGATGGTGGCCGAGACCGGGCCGATCGGCGGCAATCTGAGCCACGAATTCATCATCCTCGCCGACACCGGAGAGAGCGAGGTCTATTGCCATCGCGATCTCGTCCGGCTCAATCCGCCCGGCGCCGATATCGACTATGACGGCGATTTGTCGGCTGTGGTTGACGCCTTCACCGGCAAATACGCCGCGACCTCGGAGAAGCACGATGCCGCGCGCTTCGCCCGCGAAGTGCCCGAGACCGATCGCATCACCGCCCGCGGCATCGAAGTCGGACACATCTTTTTCTTCGGGACCAAGTACTCCGAGGCGATGGGCTGCAAGGTGCAGGGGCCGGGCGGCGGACTGGTCACGGTGCAGATGGGCTCTTACGGCGTCGGCGTGTCGCGCCTCGTCGGTGCCATCATCGAGGCCTCGCATGACGATGCCGGTATCATCTGGCCGCAGGCCGTGGCGCCCTTCGACGTCGGTCTCATCAACGTCAAGGCCGGCGACGTCGCCACCGATGCCGCCTGCGAGGCCGTCTACGACAAGCTCCAAGCCGCGGGCTTGAGCGTGCTTTATGACGATCGCGACGACCGGGCCGGGGCCAAATTCGCCGCCATGGACTTGATCGGTCTCCCCTGGCAGGTCATCGTCGGGCCGAAGGGCGTTGCCTCGGGCGAGGTCGAGTTGAAGGAACGCGCGACCGGCGCCCGCCATAGTCTCACCTTCGAATCCGCCTTAAATCGCCTGGTTCAATCCGCGAGCGAAATAAGCATGGTGGCCGCATGAGCGCTGAGACCGGGACGCGACCCTTTGCCCCCTTCGAGTGGATGGTGGCGCTGCGCTACCTGCGGGCGCGCCGGAAGGAGGGCTTCATCTCGGTCATCGCCGGCTTCTCCTTCATCGGCATCATGCTTGGCGTCGCCACGCTCATCATCGTGATGGCGGTGATGAACGGCTTCCGCCAGGAGCTGTTCAACAAGATGCTCGGCCTGAACGGCCATGTCGTGGTGCACAGCCTGTCGAACTTCAGCGACTATGACGACGTGGCGGCCCGCGTCCGCGCCGTGCCCGGGGTCAAATTCGCGCTTCCGCTGGTCGAAGGCCAGGTGATGATCTCGACGCCGTCGACCTCGAGCGGGGCGCTGGTGCGCGGCTTGCGCGAAGCCGATTTGAAGCAGCTCAAAGCCATCGCCAACAATATCCGCTTCGGCACCATCGACGGTCTCGATAAGGTTCCGGGCGTCGCAATCGGCACGCGGCTCGCGAACGAACTGAACGTCAAGGTGGGCGACCAGGTTTCGCTGCTCACCCCGCGCGGCGCCGCGACCGCGCTCGGCACCGCTCCCCGGGTCAAGCGCTATCCCGTCGCCGCGATCTTCGAGATCGGCATGTCGGAATACGATGCGAGCATCCTGTTCATGCCGCTCAACGAGGCGCAGCTTTATTTCAACCAGCCCAATATGGTGACCGTGCTGGAAGTCGTGCTCGATTCCCCCGACGATGTCGCCAAGCTCGCGCCCGATATCGTCAACGCCGGCGGTTCCAGCATCTACGTGACGGATTGGCGCCAGCGGAACGCGACCTTTTTCACCGCGCTTCAGGTCGAGCGCAACGTCATGTTCCTCATTCTCACGCTCATCGTGCTCGTTGCCGCGCTCAACATCATCTCGGGCCTGATCATGCTGGTGAAGGACAAGGGCCACGATATCGCCATCCTCCGCACCATGGGCGCCACCCGCGCCGCCGTCATGCGCATCTTCTTCATCACCGGCGCGAGCATCGGCATCGTCGGCACGCTTGCCGGGCTCCTGCTCGGCGTGTTGGTCTGCGCCAATATCGAGCGCTTGCGCGAGGTTATCGGCTGGCTGACCAACACCGAGCTGTTCGCACCCGAGCTCTATTACCTCACCCAGCTTCCGGCCGAGATGGACACGGGCGAAACGGCCTCGGTCGTCGTCATGGCGCTCGTGCTGTCGATCATCGCCACGCTCTATCCGTCCTGGCGGGCCTCGCGGCTCGATCCCGTCGAAGCGTTGCGTTACGGATAGGGGCGCGAACGTGGACAGCAAAATGTCGCCGGTGCTTCGACTTGAGCGGCTCGAACGGGCCTACACCCAAGGCAATCGCCGCATCGACGTCTTGAAGGGCGCCTCAGCCTCGTTCTCGCCCGGAGAAGCCGTCGCGCTGCTCGGACCGTCGGGCGCCGGCAAATCGACGCTGCTCCATATCGCGGGACTGCTCGAACGCGCCGATAGCGGCCAGGTTCTCATCAACGGCATCGATTGCGGCCAGCTTTCCGACTATGAGCAGACCCGCATGCGGCGCATGGAAGTCGGCTTCGTCTATCAGTTCCACCACCTCTTGCCCGAGTTCTCGGCGCTCGAGAATGTGGTGCTGCCGCAGCTCATCCTTGGCGTCGGCCGTAACAAGGCCGAGGCGCGCGCCAAGGACCTGCTCGGTTCGCTCGGTCTGGAAGAGCGGTGGGATCATCGCCCGGCCCAGCTCTCCGGCGGCGAGCAGCAGCGCGTCGCCATTGCCCGCGCCCTGGCCAACGGTCCCAAGGTGCTTCTCGCCGACGAGCCGACCGGCAATCTCGATCCGCCGACCGCCGAGCGCGTGTTCGAGCAGCTTCTGAAGCTCGTGCGTCAATCGGGTGTGGGCGCGGTCATTGCCACCCACAATCTCGACCTTGCCGCACGCATGGACCGCACCCTTCGCCTCATGGACGGGCGCCTCGTCGAGGAGGAGTTGGTGGTGGCGAGGGCTGAGATCGTAGGCCCCTAGGCCGTTCGGTCTTGATTGGAACAAAATAAGAACATAGACTGAGCAAGTCCCGGGAAAGCGGGGATAAATGCGCCGGGCCGCAGCCGGGCCCTTCGGCCGCGGACGCGAATCCTCCAGGCTTGAGCGCGGCAGGCGGAAAGAGGCAGGACGGTAGGCATGGCGAGCGAGCAGAAGCCCTTCGTGCATCTTCGGGTGCACTCGGCCTATTCGCTGCTCGAGGGCGCGCTCACGGTCGAGAAGCTCGCCGCGCTGGCGCGCGCCGAAGCGGCGCCTGCGCTTGCGCTCACCGATACCGACAATCTCTTCGGCGCACTCGAATTCTCCGAGGCGCTCGCCAAGGAGGGGGTGCAGCCGATCACCGGCATGACGCTCTCGCTAGCCTTCGCACCCTTGCCCGCAAGCCCGCTGCCGGGAGGGGAGCTTCAGAGTCCGCGCGCCGACGGGCGCATCGCGCTCCTGGCGAAGGACGCGCAAGGCTATGCCAATCTCATGCAGATCTCGACCGCAGCCCATTTCGCCGCGAGCGAAACCGGCGAGACGGTCACCGCCATCGCCGACCTTGCCGCGCGAGCGGACGGTCTCATTGCGCTCAGCGGCGGCCTAGAAGGACCGATCGATCGCAGCCTCGCCGAGGGCAACAACGAGCTTGCCCGCGACCGTGCCGGGGCGCTCAAGCGCATTTTCGGCGACCGGTTCTATATCGAGATCCAGCGCCACGGGCTGTCCCAGCAGCGGACGGTCGAGCCCCTTCTGCTCGCGCTCGCCTATGACCTCGACATCCCCATCGTCGCGACCAACGAGCCCTATTTCGCGAGCGGAGACGATTTCGAGGCCCATGACGCGCTGCTCTGCATTGCCGAAGGGAGCTATGTCACCGTCGATGACCGGCGCCGCTTGAGCCCCGAGCACTATTTCAAGACCGGCGCAGCCATGCAGACGCTGTTTGCCGATCTGCCCGAGGCGCTCGACAACACGATCGAGATCGCGCGCCGCTGCGCCTACCGGCCGCTTCAGCGCCAGCCGATCCTCCCGCCGTTCTTGACCGAGGAAGCGGTTCGTGAGCACCGCGCCGAAACCGAAGCGGCGGAGCTCAGGCGCCAATCCGAACAGGGTCTGAAAGAGCGGATCGCCCAGCATGGGCTTGCTCAAGGCCACGACGAGGCCGCCTATGCCGAGCGGCTCGCCTTCGAGCTCGATGTCATCACCCGCATGAACTATCAGGGCTACTTTCTCATCGTCGCCGATTTCATCAAATGGGCGAAGGCGCAAAGCATCCCCGTCGGCCCCGGGCGCGGCTCGGGCGCGGGCTCGCTCGTGGCTTATGCGCTCACCATCACCGATCTCGACCCGATCCGCTTCGGCCTGCTGTTCGAGCGCTTCTTGAATCCTGAGCGCGTGTCGATGCCTGATTTCGACATCGACTTCTGCCAAGACCGGCGCGACGAAGTCATCGCCTATGTGCGCGAGCGCTACGGCGCGCACCGCGTCGCTCACATCATCACCTTCGGCAAGCTTCAGGCGCGCGCCGTGCTCCGCGACGTCGGCCGCGTGTTGCAGATGCCCTACGGGCAGGTTGACCGCCTGTGCAAGCTCGTGCCGATGAACCCGGCCAATCCCGTCACCCTGCCGCAAGCCATCGCCGGCGAGCCCCGGCTCCAGGAGGCGCGCGACGCCGAGCCGATCGTGGCCAAGCTGCTCGATATCGGCCAGCGCCTCGAAGGCCTCTATCGCCATGCCTCGACCCACGCCGCGGGCGTGGTCATCGCCGACCGTCCCTTGAGCGACCTCGTGCCGCTCTATCGCGACGCCCGCGCGCAGCTCCCGGCGACCCAGTTCAGCATGAAATGGGCAGAGGCCGCAGGCCTCGTGAAGTTCGATTTCCTCGGGCTGAAGACCCTCACCGTGATCGAGACCGCCCGGAAGCTGATCGCGGCGCGGGACATCGCCATCGACCCGGCGCTGCTGCCGCTCGACGACGCGGCGTCCTACACGCTCTTGCAAAAGGGCGACACGGTCGGGGTGTTCCAGCTCGAAGGGCAGGGCATGCGCGATGCCTTGCGCAAGCTCAAGCCCGACCGCTTCGAGGACATCATCGCCATCGTGGCGCTCTACCGGCCGGGACCGATGGACAACATCGATTCCTACGTGAACCGGAAGCACGGACGCGAGGGCATCGAGACGCTCCATCACACCATCGAGCCGATCCTGAGGGAGACCTACGGCGTCATCATCTACCAGGAGCAGGTGATGCAGATCGCGCAGGTGCTCTCCGGCTTCTCGCTCGGCGAGGCCGACCTCCTGCGCCGCGCCATGGGCAAGAAGATCAAGAAGGAGATGGCGGCGCAGAAATCCCGCTTCGTCGAAGGGGCGGTGGCGAACGGGGTCGATCGCGCTCGCGCCGAGTACATCTTCGAGCTCGTGGCGAAATTCGCCGGCTACGGCTTCAACAAATCGCACGCCGCGGGCTACGCCTTGATCGCGTACCAGACGGCCTATCTCAAGGCCAACTATCCGAGCGAGTTCCTCGCGGCCTCGATGACCCTCGACATGGGCAACGCCGATAAGCTCGGCAGTTTCGCCCAGGAGGCACGGCGTCTCGGCATGACCATCGCGCCGCCTTCGATCAACCGCTCGGACGTGGACTTCCTGCCGAGCGAAAACGCGATCCGTTATTCGCTGGCGGCGCTGAAGAATGTCGGCCGCCAGGCGGTCGTGCATCTTGTCGAGGAGCGTGCGGCGCGCGGAGCCTTCACTGACGTCTCGGATTTTGCCCGGCGCATCAACCCGCGCCTCATGAACAAGCGTGCGCTGGAAACGCTTGCCGCTTCGGGCGCCCTCGACGAACTCGGCATCGATCGCGCCACGGCCTTCGCCAATGTCGATCGCATCGTCGCGGCGGGAAACCGGTCGCTGGAAACGACCGCCGAGGGCCAGAACGACCTGTTTTCCGGCGCCGCCCACGCCCCGGCCGCGATCGACCTCCGCCCCGCGAAACCATGGGTGCCGACCGACAAGCTCTCGCGCGAGTTCGAGGCCGTCGGCTTTTTCCTCACCGGACATCCTCTCGACGACTACAAGGATTTGCTCGAAGCGATCGGCGCCGAGACCTGGGCCGAATTTGCCGCCAAGGCGCGGGCGCGCCGCATGGTCGGGAAGCTCGCCGGCACGGTGCTTCACGCGCGCGAGCGCAAGGGCAAGACCGGCAATTCCTACGCTTTCGTCGCATTCTCCGAGCCGACCGGCCAGTTCGAGGCGGTGGTGTTCTCCGAGGCGCTGGCGGCGTCACGGACTCTGCTCGAGCCTGGGACCCCGGTCCTCCTCGACGTCGAAGCCGAGGCCGACGGCGAAATCGTCAAGGTGCGGGTCCAGCGCATCACCTCGCTCGACCGCGCCGCCGAAGCGCGCCATGACGGCATGAAGATCTATGTCGAGGACATTCGCGCCTTGAAGTCCCTTGCCGAGCAGGTGGGACCGGCAGGCGGGCAGGGGCAGTTCCGGCTCGTGCTCCGCCTCGACGATCTCAGCAGCGAGGTCGAGTTCGTCATGCCGCAAGGGATCGACTCGACCCCGAAGCAGAGGAGCGCGCTTAAACTCGTGGACGGGATCGCCGCGATCAGCGCGCTTTGAGCCTCCCGCTTGCCTCGATTTCCCGCGCGCGCGGCCCTTGCCAAGGCGGGATGCGCTCCCTATAAACCGCACCATCTCACACGCGGGATGCGTCGTTTGGGCTGTTTCGGCCCTTGCGCTCGCTCCGGTGACTTGGGCTCCCGAGCCCGGTCTTCCTATCCCGCGGCGGCAGAACCGGAAAAAGGAGTTCGCAGTCCAATGGCACTGCCCAATATCACTATGCGCCAGCTGCTCGAAGCCGGCGTTCATTTCGGTCATCAAACCCATCGCTGGAACCCGAAGATGGCGCCGTTCATCTACGGCTCCCGCAACAACATCCACATCATCGATCTGACGCAAACCGTGCCGCTTCTGCATCAGGCCCTGCTCACCATCTCCGATGTCGTGTCCAAGGGCGGCCGCGTCCTCTTCGTCGGCACCAAGCGCCAAGCCTCGGAGGCGGTGGCCGATGCCGCCAAATCCTGCGCGCAGTATTTCGTCAATCATCGCTGGCTCGGCGGCACGCTGACCAATTGGCGCACCATCTCGAACTCGATCAAGCGGCTCAAGTCGCTCGAGGAGTTGCTGCAAGGCGAGGCTCACGGGCTCACCAAGAAGGAGTTGCTCCAGCTTACCCGCGAGAAGGAGAAGCTCGAGCGGTCCCTCGGCGGCATCAAGGACATGGGCGCGCTTCCCGATCTCATGTTCGTTATCGACACCAACAAGGAGTCGATCGCCATCGCCGAGGCGCGCAAGCTGAACATGCCGGTGGTCGCGGTGGTGGACTCCAATTGCGATCCCGACGGCATCAGCCATCCCATCCCCGGCAACGACGACGCCGGCCGCGCCATCACGCTCTATTGCGACCTGGTCGCCCGCGCGGCGATCGACGGCATCGAGCGCGCCCAAGGCGCGATCGGCGCCGATCTCGGCGCGGCCGAGGAGCCGAT
>DATEMT010000065.1:0-3216 GCA_035275445.1 Methyloceanibacter sp.
TGCGGGTGGGGCCGACCCAAGGCGACCGGGCCGCCATCCTCGAAGGCGTCAAGGACGGCGAGGAGGTGGTCACCAGCGGCCAGCTCAAGCTGCAACCCGGCGCCGCCGTCAAGATCGACAATTCAGGCGCGTTGAAAGCGCCGGCGGAACTGCCCAAGCAATAACCCCATGCGCTTCACCGACATCTTCATCAAGCGGCCGGTGCTCGCCACGGTGGTGAGCCTGCTGATCCTCCTCATCGGGGCGCAAGCCGGATTCAAGCTGCCGATCCGGCAGTATCCGGAGCTCTACAACACCACGATCACGGTCATCACGACCTACCCCGGCGCCAATGCCGACCTGATCCAGGGCTTCATCACCGTGCCGATCCAGCAGGCGGTGGCGAGCGCGGAAGGCATCGACACGCTGACGGCGTCGTCGACGCAGAACGTAAGCACGGTCACGCTCAATCTGAAGCTCGATGCCGATCCCGACCGGGCCATGACCGACGTGCTGTCGAAGATCGCCCAGGTGAAAAGCATCCTGCCGCGCGAGGCGAACGATTCCATCGTCACCAAGCAGACCGGAGAGGGCTACGCACTGATGTACCTCTCCTTCAATTCCAAGGTGATGAGCGCTTCGCAGATCACCGACTACCTGACCCGGGTGATCCAGCCGCGCCTCCAGACCGTCGAAGGCGTGGCCAATGCCGAAATCCTCGGCGGCCAGGTCTTCGCCATGCGCATCTGGCTCGATCCCGACCGCATGGCCAAGCTCGGCGTCACCCCGCTCGACGTGCGCGTGGCGCTGGCCGCCAATAACTTCACCTCGGCACCGGGTCAGGTGAAGGGCGACTTCGTTCAGATCAATATCGATGCCAAGACCGCGCTCGACACGCCTGAGGCGTTCGGCAAGCTCGTGGTGATGGCGCGGGGCGACTCGCTCGTCAGGCTCGGCGACATCGCCGAGATCGATCTCGGACCGCAGAGCGCCGATTCCTCTTCCGCCTTCGACGGCCTCAAGGCCGTGTTCATCGGCGTCTACTCAACGCCGACCGCGAATCCGCTCACGGTCATCACCGACGTGCGCAAGGCCTTTCCGAGCATCCAGCGCGAGCTGCCGCCCGGGCTCGAAGCGGCCATCGCCTACGATGCCACCAACTTCATCCGCGCCTCGATTTGGGAAGTGGTGAAGACCTTGGGCGAGGCGGCGATCATCGTCATCGTGGTGATCTTCCTGTTCCTCGGCAATCTCAGGTCCACGATCATCCCGATCGTCACCATCCCGCTGTCGCTCGTCGGCGTGCTCGCGCTCTTGGCCGCGCTCGGCTATTCGATCAACCTGATGACGCTGCTCGCGCTCGTGCTCGCCATCGGGCTCGTGGTGGACGACGCCATCGTCGTGGTCGAGAACATTCACCGCCATATCGAACACGGCATGAAGCCGTTCGACGCGGCCCTGCTCGGCGCGCGGGAGATTTTCTTCCCCATCATCGCCATGACCATCACGCTCGCGGCGGTCTATGCGCCGATCGCCTTCGTGTCGGGATTGACGGGCACGCTGTTCCGCGAGTTCGCCCTTACCCTTGCCGGCGCCGTGCTGGTGTCGGGCGTCGTCGCCGTGACGCTATCGCCGATGATGTGCTCGCGCTTGTTGCAGGCCGAGGACGCGAACCATCGCCCGGGCTGGCTCACGCGGTTTCTCGATCGCATGTTCGAGGGCCTGAAGCGGCGCTATCAGCGGCGCCTCAACCGCACCCTGAACTGGCGGCCGGTCACCTTGTTCGTGCTGGCCGGGCTCATCGCCGGAACCGGCCTCATGTACATGACCACGCAGCGCGAACTTGCGCCGGAGGAGGACCAGGGCATCCTCTTCACCATGGTCAAGACGCCGCAATACGCCAATCTCGATTATCTCGAGGCGGCGACCGACCAGCTCTATCGCGTTTTCGCCACCGTGCCGGAGCAGGAGCACGTCTTCGCCATCAATGGCATGGGCGACGTGCATCAGGGCTTCGCCGGCATCCTGCTCAAGCCCTGGGCCGAGCGCACGCGCAAGCACCAGGCGGTGCTCCAGGAGTTGCAGCCGAAGATCGCCGGCATCGCCCCCGCGCTCGCGCTCTCGTTCTCGCCGCCGCCGCTGCCGGGCTCCGTCGGCGGGCCGCCGGTGCAATTCGTCATCACCACGACGCGTGACTTCCGCGAGCTGGCCGACGTTCTCGCCGATGTCGAGAAGTCCGCGCGCGAAAGCGGCATGTTCATCTTCTCCGATTCCGATCTCCGTTTCGAGACGCCGCAGATCGAGTTCCACATCGAACACGACAAGGCCAACCGGCTCGGCATCACCATGGCCGATATCGGCAATTCGCTCGCGACGCTGCTCGGCGGCAACTACGTCAATCTGTTCGACCTCTACGGGCGGAGCTATCAGGTCATTCCGCAGGTGCCGCGCGAGTTCCGGCTGAACGAGGACTGGCTGACCCGGTATCAGATCCGCACGAGCTCAGGCGCGCTCGTGCCGCTGTCGAACGTGGCCAAGGTGACCAAAGTGGTGCAGCCGAACGCGCTCACCAATTTCCAGCAGCTCAACTCGGCAACGCTGTCGGCCGTGCCGTTTCCGGGCCGAACCGTGGGCGAGGCGATCGACTTTTTGAAGAAGAAGGCCGAGAGCTTCCCCGAAGGCTTCACCTACGACTTCCAGGGCGAGAGCCGTCAGTTCGTGCAAGAGGGGAACGCGCTCGTCTATACCTTCGTGTTCGCGCTCATCATCATCTTCCTGGTGCTTGCCGCGCAATATGAGAGCTTCCGCGACCCGTTCATCATCCTGATCGCGCTGCCGACCTCGATCTTCGGGGCGCTCATCCCGCTCAATGCCGGCCTCGGCACCATCAATATCTACACCCAGATCGGGCTCGTGACGCTGATCGGGCTGATCGCCAAGCACGGCATCCTGATGGTCGATTTCGCCAACAAGCTCCAGGAGGAGAAGGGCTACAACCGCCGCGAAGCGATCGAAGAGGCGGCGGCATTGCGCTTGCGGCCGATCCTGATGACGACGGCGGCAACCGTGGTCGCCATGGTCCCGCTCCTGATCGCAAGCGGGGCGGGCGCCGCCAGCCGCTTCGCCATCGGCGTCGTGATCGCCGCGGGCATGACGATCGGCACGCTGTTTACCCTGTTCATCACGCCTGCGGTCTACACCTATCTCGCCCGGGACCACCAAAAGGCGGCCCGAGCG
>DATEMT010000066.1:0-2644 GCA_035275445.1 Methyloceanibacter sp.
GCTCGGCGATGCCGACATCGAACGAACGTTCGGGAAAGATTTCGGCGAAGCGGTCGAGCCCCGTGCCGGACGGCATTGCCGCGGTGATGGCCACGATCTTGGGGTCGGCGCGCGCCTCCTCGATCAGGCTCTGCGCAAACACCTTGGTGTAGCTCGGCGGAAGGCCGGCACCTTGCGCCTCTTGCGCGCCGGTCACGACGTTGAACTTGCCGACGCCGTGAAATTTATCGGCCGACACTTCCGCCGGTCCGTAGCCCTTGCCCTTCTGCGTAACGACGTGGACCAGGATCGGACCGTTCTTCATGGCGCGCACATTGCGCAGCACGGGAAGAAGGTGATCGAAATTGTGGCCGTCGATCGGGCCGACATAGTAGAAGCCGAGCTCCTCGAACAGGGTGCCGCCAGTAAAGAAACCGCGCGTGAACTCCTCGGCCCGCGCCGCGCGCCGCTCCCAGTCCTTGGGCAGGAGCTTGTGCGCCATCGTCTTCAGGAAGCGGCGGAAGCGCCGGTAGGTGCCGCCCGAGATCAGCTTGGCAAGATAGGCGCTCATGGCGCCGACAGGCGGCGCGATCGACATGTCGTTGTCGTTGAGAATGACGATGAGCCGCGAATCCATCGCGCCGGCGTTGTTCATGGCCTCATAGGCCATGCCCGCGCTCATGGCGCCGTCGCCGATCACGGCGACGACATTGTGAGCCTTGCCGTCGAGGTCGCGCGCCACCGCCATGCCGAGGCCCGCCGAGATCGAGGTCGAGGAGTGACCGGCGCCGAACGTGTCGTATTCGCTCTCGGCGCGCTTGCAGAAACCCGACAGGCCATCGGCCTGGCGGAGCGTGCGAATACGGCTGCGGCGCCCGGTGAGGATCTTGTGGGGGTAGGATTGGTGCCCGACGTCCCAGATCAGCCGGTCGCGCGGCGTGTCGAAGACGTGGTGGAGCGCGATGGTGAGTTCGACCACGCCGAGGCCGGCGCCGAGATGACCGCCAGTGACCGAGACCGCCGCGATCAGCTCCTGCCGCAGCTCATCGGCCAACTGCTTGAGCTCGGCGTCGCCGCGCGCGCGCAGATCCTCGGGTTGGTCGATCCGATCGAGCAGCGGCGTCAAACTATCGGCACTCATGCGCTCTACCCGGCGGATGTCTGGGAAGGCTCGCGGACCCGTTAATCATGACCTTTATCGGCCCGCCACCCCGCTTGCAACTATCCTATGGGCGGGGCCGGATTGTGTCACCTTGCCCGCGCCTCACGGCTCAATTCGCCTGACGACCGGCTCAGTTTTCGACGTCGAGAGGCTCGGTGCCGGTGGGCTGGCCGTTCTGGTTGAGCGAGATCTTCTCGACCCGCGCCTCGGCTTTTCGCAGAAGCGCGTCGCAATAGGTCTTGAGCGCCTCGCCCCGCTCATAGATGAGGATCGAGGCTTCGAGCTCGACGTCGCCCTTCTCCAGGCGGTCGACGATGGTTTCGAGCTCCTTCAGCGCCTGCTCGAAGCTCATGGCCTTGATATCGGAATGGTCTTTCGGCTCGGTCATGGTTCTCGTTAGCCCTTACCCGCCTCCCCAATCAAGTGGCTCAAGAAGAGGCGCCCATCAACGTCTGTACGTGGACCGCGGTCGAGCTTGCCAGGGCTTCGAGGTCGTAGCCGCCTTCGAGCGTGGCGACGAGCTTGCCGCCGCAATGCTTGTCCGCCGCTTCCAGCAGCTTCTCCGTCACCCAGGCGAAATCGGGCTCGAGCACCCTGAGATTTGCCAAGGGGTCGTTGAGATGGGCATCGAAGCCTGCCGAGACGAGAAGGAAGTCGGGAGCGAAGGCATCGAGCGCCGGAAGGATGCGCGTCTCGTAAGCGGCGCGGAAATCGTCGCCGTCGTCGCCGGGCTTGAGCGGGGCGTTGAAGACATTGCCCACGCCCGTTTCGTCGAGGGCGCCGGTGCCGGGGAAGAGCGGCATCTGATGGGTCGAGCCGTAGAACAGGTCGCGGTCGGACCAGAACGCGGTCTGCGTGCCATTGCCGTGATGCACGTCGAAATCGATCACCGCCACGCGCTTGGCACCGTGGGCGGCGCGCGCGTGCAGCGCCGCGATTGCGACGGTGTTGAACAGGCAAAAGCCCATCGCCCGCGACGGCTCGGCGTGGTGGCCGGGCGGCCGCACGGCGCAGAAGGCATTGTCCGCCTTGCCTGCCATAACCTGATCGACGGCATGGAGTGCCGCGCCTGTCGCCCTGAGCGCCGCCTCAAAGCTTCCCGGCGAGACGATCGTGTCGGCATCGAGCATCTTGTGATCGCGCGTTGGGATCGAGGCTCGCACCATCTCGACATAGGCCTTGGGATGGAGCCGCTCGATCGCGACGAGGTCGGCGCGGGGCGCTTCCTCGCGCTTCAGCGACTTGAAGGCGGGAGCGGCGAGCGCGTCGTCAATGGCGCGCAAGCGGTCGGCCCGTTCGGGATGCCCGTAGCCGGTGTCGTGCAAAAGGCAGGCGGGATGGGTGAGGAGCAGCGTCGTCATGGGCGGAAGGCTTGGTCTTTCACGTCGGACGGGCTCACTCTAGCTTGACCCGGGCGTGGTAACACGCGAAATGGCGCCATGCCCATCGTTCCCGCCACGCCAGACGCCATCAGGCGAGCGGCACAGGCGCTTGCCCGCGGCG
>DATEMT010000067.1:0-5750 GCA_035275445.1 Methyloceanibacter sp.
ACGCCAAGACGTTTGTAATTGGCGGTTTCGCGATGGCCTGCCGGCAGCTGGCCGGAAAAATAGCCGTGGAAGTTCTCTTCGGAGGTGAGCCAGGTGCCCCACGGCGTCATGCCGCCGGCGCAATTGTTGAGCGTGCCGAGAATCAGGCTGCCCGAGGGGTCGGCGCTCGTGCGCATCCGCGCGTGTCCCGCCGCCGGCCCGTCGACGGTCATCTTGGTGTTGGTCGGGCTGATGCGGCGATTGTATTTGCTGTCGACCACGGGGCGCCAACCCTCTTGCCCGCGCGCGATCTCGACCACGCTGACGCCGTGCGCCGCCATCTCGATCGCGACGAGCTCGGGCGTCATGTCGGGAAAGCAGATCAGGTCCTGGCGCACGAGGCCGGGGAACATGATCTCTTCGTTGGTGTATTCGTGGTTGATGCAGAGGATGCCGCGCTGTCCCCCGTCACCGAGGGGGAAGAAGGCGATGTAGTCGTTGTTGTAGCCGAATTGCTTCAGTTGCGCCTCCGCGCTCTGCCGCAAGGGATCGAACTTGGGCGCGTCGGCAAAGAGCGGATCGCCCCAGCGGAGCAGAATGTCGGCGCGGTAGCCTTCGGCGACATGGTGGGTGCCGTCAACGCCGGCTTCGACTTCCGGAAAGGCGAAGCGGTCGGGCGCGTCGTCGGCGTGGCTTGCGGAGCCGACGAGCAGCGACGGTCCGAACAGCGCCGCGCCGGCGGCTGCGCCGAGCGTGCCGCGCAGCACCGTACGGCGGCTGTAGCGCCGCAAGATGAGGTCGCCGATGGTGTCGCCTCGCGCCGGGCTCAGCGGCACATTGTCATGCGCCTCGTATGCCTCGGCCCTGTTGCAGAAGCCGTCGGATTTCGCCATATGCACAGTCCTATGCGGGGCGAAAGCTTTTACGCCCTCACCGTAACAGTTTTGCGAAATGGACCGCGCGATGGCGGCTGAAGCTTCGATATGCGATTTCGGCTGGAAGGCGCCCCCGTTCCGCCTTCCCGGCGTGGACGGCAAGACCTACAGCCTCGATCAGATAAAGGGGCCGAACGGCACCCTCGTGATGTTTATCTGCAATCATTGTCCTTACGTGAAGGCGGTGATCGACCGCATCGTGCGCGATGTCGAAGAGTTGCGCTTGCTTGGCATCGGCGCCGTCGCCATCTCATCCAACGACGCAGCGGATTACCCCGAAGATTCGTTCGACAACATGAAGCGCTTTGCCGCAGCCCACGGTTTTACTTTTCCCTATTTGTATGACGAGAGCCAGGAGGTCGCCCGCGCCTACGACCCCGCCTGCACCCCCGATTTCTTCGGCTTCAATTCCAGGCTCGAGCTGCAATATCGCGGGCGGCTCGACGAGAGCCGGAAAGAGGCGGCGCCCGCGGGCGTCCGGCGCGATCTGTTCGAGGCAATGAAAGAGGTCGCGCGGACCGGCCACGGCCCCCGCCAGCAGATCCCCTCGATCGGCTGCTCGATCAAGTGGAAGGCCACCTGATCGCGGTCCCGCTCCGCGCCCGCGTTAACTCCCGATTAACCCTACCGCTTTCCCGTTTGTTTACGGACGCTCCCCAGAATTCGTCTGAAAGCGCGGGGGAGTTCGTTTGCGATGGTGATGCGTTACACGGCCTTGGCGGCGCTTGGGGCGGCCTCGATCTGGGCGCTGCTCACCGTCGGCGCAAGCAACGGTCAGTGGCTCGTGGCCGATGCAGAGCAGGTGGGGGGCGAGCAGGGCCTCTTCTTGGTTTTGCTCGCGGCCATCGCCGCGGTCATGATGTTTTCGCTCGGGCGGTTCCTGGTCTTGGGCCGGCCGCCGATGGTCGATAGCTGGTACGCAGAGCACAAGCATTGGATCTACGTGATCCTGGGCGGAGGCCTGCTCTGCGCGGCGTATACGCTGATGTAGACGATTTTGGCTTTGGGGGAGCCTGGCAGGGACCTTACTGCCGCCACGACGGGGGATTGCGGCGGAAGGTTTTAAAGACCGGGCTCAAAGGTAGGGGCGGCCACCCACGAGAGCTGGCCGCCCCAACTTTTTTTGCGAAACGGATCGCGCCTTAGCAGCTGTAATACATGTCGAACTCGATGGGGTGCGGGAACATCTCGAAGCGTTCCACCTCTTCCATCTTGAGCTCGAGATAGGAGTCGATCGCGTCGTCGCTGAAGACGTTGCCCTTCTTGAGGAAGGCGCGGTCCTTATCGAGCTCTTCGCAGGCCTGGCGCAGCGAGCCGCAAACGGTCGGCACCTTCTCCAATTCCTCCGGCGGCAAGTCGTAGAGGTTCTTGTCGATCGGATCGCCCGGGTTGAGCTTGTTCTCGATCCCGTCGAGGCCGGCCATGAGCATGGCGGCGAAGGCGAGATAGGGATTGGCGGCGGGATCGGGGAAGCGCACCTCGACGCGCTTGGCCTTCGGTCCCGAGCCGAGCGGAATGCGGCACGACGCCGAGCGGTTGCGCGACGAATAGGCGAGCAGCACCGGCGCTTCGTAGCCCGGCACCAGACGCTTGTAGGAATTGGTGGTCGGGTTGGTGAAGGCGTTGAGCGCCTTGGCGTGCTTCAAGATGCCGGCGATGTAGTGCAGCGCGGCGGGCGACAGATCGGCATATTTGTCGCCGGCGAAGACCGGCGTTGAGCCTTTCCAGATCGATTGGTGGGTATGCATGCCCGAGCCGTTATCGCCGTAGACCGGCTTCGGCATGAAGCAGGCGGTTTTGCCGTAGGCCTGCGCCACCTGGTGGATGACGTATTTGTAGATCTGCATGGCGTCGGCGGTCTTCACCAGGGGCCCGAACTTGATGCCCAGCTCGTGCTGGGCGGCGCCCACTTCGTGGTGATGCTTCTCGGTGACGACGCCCATGTCGGCCATCGTCGCCAGCATCTCCGAGCGGAGGTCTTGCGCCGAGTCGATCGGCGGCACGGGGAAATAGCCGCCTTTGGTCCGCGGCCGGTGACCGAGATTGCCCATCTCGTACTCGGTGTCGGTGTTGGTCGGCAGCTCCGTCGAGTCGATCTTGTAGGTGCAGTTGAACGGCTCGGCGGCGAAGCGGACGTCGTCGAAGACGAAGAACTCGGCCTCGGGGCCGAACACCGCCACGTCGCCGACGCCGGTCTGCTTCAGATAATTTTGCGCCTTGCCGGCGATCGAACGCGGGTCACGCTCGTAGGGTTCGTTGGTCAAGGGCTCGAGCACGTCGCAGAAAATGGCGAGCGTGTTCATGGCGAAGAACGGGTCCTTCACCGCCGAGCTCGGGTCGGGCATGAGCTTCATGTCCGACTCGTTGATGACCTTCCAGCCCGCGATCGAAGACCCGTCGAACATGATGCCGTCGGTGAAGGCTTCCTCGTCCATCATCTTCGCGTCCATGGTCACGTGCTGCATCTTTCCGCGCGGATCGGTGAAGCGCAAATCCACGAACTGAATCTCTTCGTCCTTGATCTTCTTGGTCACACTCTTGGCGTCTGCCATCGTTCTCCCCTGTCGTTGGGTTTATGAAATGCCGCCGTTCCTGTGGCGGCGAAAACTCGATGTTGCTTCCTCAGATGGCGTCGTTCCCGGTCTCGCCGGTGCGGATGCGTACGGCCTCTTCCACGTTCGACACGAAGATCTTGCCGTCGCCGATGCGGCCGGTCTTGGCCGAGGCGATGATCGCTTCGATTGCCTTCTCCACCATGTTGTCGCCGAGCACGAGTTCGAGCTTCACCTTGGGGAGAAAGTCCACGACATATTCGGCGCCGCGATAGAGCTCAGTGTGGCCCTTCTGCCGCCCGAAGCCCTTGGCCTCGGTCACGGTGATGCCTTGGAGGCCGATTTCCTGGAGCGCCTCCTTCACCTCATCAAGTTTGAAGGGCTTGATGATCGCTTCGATCTTTTTCATTGTTCTCTAGAACCTCCCGGAACAGGAAAACGACGCTTCAGGCCCGCGCCCTTCCGTCCGTCATTCGCCAATCGACGCCCTCAAAGCATGCCCCATGCCAATCCTCAAGGGCTGAGTTTTGCCTTACGTTTCAAAACCTTGTGGGGGCGGTGCGGCGTGTGCCTGCGGTGGAAAACGGAGGAATGCTCAAGCCGCGATCTCTATGCACAAAAAATAAGCAGATTTCCAATTCTTTGTCGTGAGTATCCAGTCCGTGTCCATCACGCGCGGAGAGACCATGATTGAGCTTCTGACGGCCGAGGAAATGGCGCGCGCCGACAAGCTTGCCGTCGCGGGCGGCGTCGCAGGCGCGACGCTGATGGAGAATGCGGGCCGCGCCGTCGCCGAAGAGGTCGCTCGCCGCTTCCCCGACGCGGGCGACATCGCCGTCTTGTGCGGTCCGGGCAACAACGGCGGCGACGGGTTCGTCGCCGCGCGCCATCTCGAGGAGCGGGGCTACAAGGTCAGGCTCGGCTTCGAGGGCGACGAAGCGCGCCTGCCCGCCGATGCCGCCGCCATGGCCAAGCGCTATCGCGGGGCGCGGCAACCGCTCGACGCTGCCATGATCGCCGGCGCCGATGTGGCGGTTGACGGCCTGTTCGGCGCCGGGCTCGCCCGCCCGATCGAAGGCAAGCTCGCGCGGCTGATCGAAAGGCTCAACGCATCGAATCTGCCGGTCATTGCCATCGACGTGCCGAGCGGCATCGACGGCACGACGGGAGAGGCGAGGGGACCGGCCGTTCGCGCTGCGGCGACCGTGACGTTCTTTCGCCTGAAGCCCGGCCACCTCCTCTTGCCGGGGCGGCTTTATTGCGGGGAACTCCGCCTCGCCGAGATCGGCATCCCGGCGAGCGTCCTTGGCCCGATCGCGCCCAACACCTTCGCCAACGAGCCGCCGCTGTGGCGCGGCGCGTTTCCCTGGCCCCAGCCCGAGAGCCACAAATATGCGCGCGGGCACGCGGTCGTCGTGTCGGGGCCGGTCCACAGCACCGGCGCCGCAAGGCTCGGCGCTCGCGGCGCGCTCCGCATCGGCGCGGGGCTGGTCACGGTTGCCTCCCCCCGCGACGCGCTCGAAGTCAATGCCGCTCGGCTCACCGCGATCATGGTGCGCGAGGCGGGCGACCCGGGCGCGCTCGCCGCCCTCCTTTCCGACCGGCGCAAGAACGCCGTCCTGATCGGACCCGGGCTCGGCGTCGGCGAGCGCACCAAGGACATGGTGCTGGCGGCGCTCCGCACCGAGGCCGCTCTCGTGCTCGACGCCGATGCATTGACGTCGTTTGCCAATGAACCCGGTGAGCTCTTCGCAGCGATTGCCGCGCGCGCGAGCGCCGTCGCGCTCACGCCCCATGATGGCGAGTTCGCGCGCCTGTTTCCCGATCTCCCCGCCTTGCCGAAACTCGATCGGGCGCGGAAGGCTGCCGCGCGCGCGGGCGCCGTCCTCGTGCTGAAAGGCGCCGACACTGTCGTCGCGGCGCCCGATGGCTTCGCCTCGATCAACGCCATGACGAGTCCGTTCCTGGCGACGGCGGGGAGCGGCGACGTGCTTGCCGGCATGATCCTCGGACTCCTCGCCCAAGGAATGCCCGCCTTCACGGCGGCGAACGCCGCGGTGTGGCTGCATGGGGCGGCTGCCGCCGCTTTCGGCCCGGGCCTGATCGCCGAGGACTTGCCCGAGGCATTGCCGATGGTGCTTCGCGGCCTGCGGGAATCGGCCGCATCCGAGGGACCGGCCCAACCGCATGACCCTTGAGTTGACACAGTCCGGCCTTATGAACGACATGGAGAACACGCGCCGGAGGGACAGCCGCCTGACATCGCCATGAACCGTTCGCCGTT
>DATEMT010000068.1:0-3298 GCA_035275445.1 Methyloceanibacter sp.
CTCAAGCTTGCCGCCGCACTCGACGCCTTCGCCTTCGATGCCGAGGGCAGGGTCGCGCTCGATCTCGGCGCCTCGACCGGTGGCTTCACCGAGGTGCTGATCGCTCGCGGCGCCGCCAAGGTCTACGCGGTCGACGTGGGAAAGGGCCAGCTTCACGCCAAGCTCCGGGCCAATCCTCGCGTGATCGCGCTCGAAGGCACCGACGCAAGAGCGCTCGACCGGACGCTGATTGGCGAGGCGGTGTCGGCCATCGTCGCCGATGTGAGCTTCATCGGTCTCGGCCTCGTGCTTCCGGCGGCGCTGCGCCTGGTCGCGCCGCGGGCCTGGCTCATCGCCCTGATCAAGCCGCAATTCGAGGCAGGGCGCGCAGCGGTCGGCAAAGGCGGCATCGTGCGGCGCGAGGCCGATCGGCGCGAGGCCGTGGCCAAGATACGGAAATTCATCGAGGAACAGCCGGGCTGGGTCGTCGAGGGCGAGATCGCCTCGCCGATCGCTGGCGGCAGCGGCAACCAGGAATTCCTGATCGGGGCGCGTCATGGAGGTTGAGGTCGATATCGCGCGGCTCGGGGCTCAAGGCGACGGCATCGCCGAGGGCTCGGACGGCCTCCTCTACGTGCCCTTCGCGCTGCCCGGCGAGCGTGTCAGGGTCGCGGTCGCGCGGGGTGACGACCGGGCGGAGTTGCTTGCCGTGCTTCGGCCGAGCGCGGAGCGGGTCGAGCCGGTCTGCCCGCATTTCGCCATTTGCGGCGGCTGCGCCCTCCAGCACCTGGAACAGGCGGCCTATCTCGCGTGGAAACACGAGAAGGTGGTCGGCGCTTTGCGCTCGCGCGGCCTCGATGCGGCGGTCGAGCCGGTTCGGCCAGTGCCGCTCGGAAGCCGCAGGCGTGCCGCTCTCGCGCTTGCGCGGGAACCGGCCGGCACGGTGCTTGGCTATCGCCGCGCCCGTTCCCAAGAGCTGATCGATATCGCCGTCTGTCCGGTGCTCTCTCCCGCCATCGTGTCCCGGCTGTCGAAGCTCAAGGCCGCGCTTGCCCGGCTCTCCGCGGGGCGGCGCGAGGCGAGGGTGGAGATGACCGATACGCCGAGCGGCCTCGATATCGTGATCGAGGGCGCAAGGCCGAAGGAAGCCGCACTTGCCGCCTTTGCCGGCGGGGCGGCCAATCTCGGCGTGGCGCGTCTCACCTGCGACGGCGAGAGCATCGGGCCGGTGGCGGCGCCGGAGGTCGAGCTTTCGGGCGTTGCAGTCAAGCTCCCTCCGGGCGCCTTCCTGCAAGCCTCGAGCGAGGCGGAAGCCGTCATGGCGGCGTTGGCGCTGGAGGGCGTTGGCGATGCGCGGCGCATTGCCGATCTCTTCGCCGGGCTCGGCACCTTCACCTTTGCCTTGGCGCGGGCGGCGGCGATCGATGCCTTCGAGGCCGACGAAGCCGCGCTTGATGCCCTTGCGGCGGCGTGGCGCAAGACGCAAGGCCTGAAGCCCGTCAAAACCTTCCGCCGCGATCTCTTCCGCGCCCCGCTGAGCGCCAAGGAACTCGACGCCTACGACGCGGTCGTGTTCGATCCGCCGCGGGCGGGAGCGTCGGCGCAAGCTTCCATGCTGGCGAAGTCGGAGGTGAGGCGGATCGTTGCCGTCTCCTGCAATCCGGGAACGCTCGCGCGCGATCTCCGCATCCTCGTCGATGGCGGCTACCGCATCGCGCGCATCGTGCCGATCGACCAGTTCCTGTTCTCGCCCCATGTCGAGATGGTCGCCCACCTCGAGCGCTAGGTGCGGAGCAGGCGCGCCACGAAGTCGGGCACGATCTCGGTCGCAGGCCCGTAATGGGCTTCCGCGAACAGGCTCGCGCCATCCGATGGTTCGAGATTGAGCTCGACCGTGTGCGCGCCGATCCCGCTCGCCTCGGCCACGAAACCCGCCGCGGGATAGACGCTGCCGCTCGTGCCCACCGAGATGAAGAGATCGCAGGCGTGAAGCGCGGCGTAGATGCGGTCCATCTCGCGCGGCATCTCGCCGAACCAGACGACGTCAGGGCGCATGGCGCCGCGCTTGCCGCAAGCGGCGCATACCGTCTCGGTCGAGAGATCGTCGGTCCAAACCGCGCTCGCCTCGCATGCGGCGCAAAGCACGCGGCCGAGCTCGCCATGCATATGGATGAGTTTCCTGGTGCCGGCCGCCTCGTGCAGCGGATCGATGTTCTGCGTCACGGTAAGGATGTCGCCGCGATGCTCGCGTTCGAGCCTTGCCAGCGCCGCATGGGCCGCATTCGGCGTTGCCGCGCCGAGGCGCGCGCGGCGGAGATTGTAGAACTCATGCACCCGCGCCGGATCGCGGGCGAAGCCGTCCGGCGTCGCCACCGCTTCGAGATCGAACGCCTCCCACAATCCGCCTTTGTCGCGGAACGTGCCGAGCCCGCTTTCGGCCGAGAGCCCCGCTCCGGTCAGGACGACGATGTTTGAGAATCGCATCGCTTAACGCGCGCGCCTAGCCTTTGCCGGTCTGGCCGCGATGCCTGAGATAGTGGTCGGCGAGGACGATGGCGACCATCGCCTCGCCGATGGGGACGGCCCTGATGCCGACGCAAGGGTCGTGACGCCCTTTGGTCGAAATCTCGGTGTCGTGCCCCGTGGCATCGACGGTGCGGCGCGGCGTCAGGATGGAGGAGGTCGGCTTCACGGCGAAGCGCGCGACGATCGCCTGGCCCGTCGAGATGCCGCCGAGGATGCCGCCCGCGTTGTTCGACAGGAACTCAGGGCTGCCGTCGTTCCGCATGCGCATCTCGTCGGCGTTGTCTTCGCCCGAGAGCGAAGCGGCGGCAAAGCCCGCGCCGATCTCGACGCCCTTGACCGCGTTGATGCTCATCAGGCCCGCGGCGATATCCTGATCGAGCTTGCCATAGATCGGAGCGCCGAGGCCGGGCGGCACGCCTTCGGCCACGATCTCGACGACGGCGCCCGCCGACGAGCCCTTCTTTCGTACCTGATCGAGAAACTCGGCCCACAGCGTCGCCGTCTTGGCATCGGGGCTGAAGAAGGGATTGTTCGCGACCTCGCTCCAATCGAAATTGCGCCGGTCGATCGCATGCGGCCCGATCTGGACGAGCGCGCCGCGCACGACCATGCCCGGCACGACCTTGCGGGCGA
This sequence comes from Methyloceanibacter sp., assembly GCA_035275445.1. Lineage (GTDB taxonomy): Bacteria > Pseudomonadota > Alphaproteobacteria > Rhizobiales > Methyloligellaceae > Methyloceanibacter. Next base: position 3,139 of record DATEMT010000068.1, read on the forward strand.
TGGCCCCGGCAGCGACGCGGTTCGCCGTCTCGCGCGCGGACGCGCGCCCCGAGCCCCGCCAATCGCGCAATCCGTATTTCATCAGATAAGTGTAGTCGGCGTGACCGGGACGGAACTTGTCCTTGATGTCGCCGTAGTCCTTGGACCGGGCATCGACATT
>DATEMT010000069.1:0-15966 GCA_035275445.1 Methyloceanibacter sp.
CACGTCCTGAAGAGCGCGGCGGTGAGGGGCGTGATAGAGCACGGCATTGGTGGCGACGAGCGGGACGTCCGCGCGGCCGCCGAGTTCGGCGAGTGCCGCGATGCGGGCGCGATCGTTGCCGCGATAGCAATGCCGCGCCGCAAGATAGAGCGGCGTCTTCTTGCCGAGCGCCTGCTTGATGCGGCGAAGCTGTGCCTCGCAATTTTCCTTGTCATGCCCGCGCAGGCTGGAATCCAGTAACTCCTGAGCTTCGTTCCCGAGAGATCCGTGGTTACTGGGTCGCCCGGTCAAGCCGGGCGATGACATCGGGCAGGGGGCAAGAAAATCCTCGGGAGGGACGACGATGAAGATCAGGCCCTCGGCATGGGTTGCGACATCGTCGAGGAAGAGCGTGCATTGCCCTTTCTCGGCGCGGCGCTGACCCTGCGTCAGAAGCCGGCAGAGCCGGCCGTAAGCCGCCCGGTCGGTCGGATAGGCGAGCAGGCTTGGCGCATCCTGAAGATCGAGCCTGGCGCCGACGATAAATTTGATGCCGGCTTCCTTGGCGGCGATATGGGCGCGGACCGCGCCTGCAAGCGTGTTGCGGTCGGTGACGGCGATGGCCGCGAGGCCCAAGGCCTTCGCCGTCGCCACCAGCTCTTCGGGATGAGAGCCTCCGGCGAGAAAGGTGAAATTGGTGGCGACCTCGAGCTCGGCGTAGCTTGCCATGACGAAATCAGCCGAAGACGCCGTGCAGATACCAGGAAGGAGGCCCGAACTCGGTCTCGTGATAGAGGCCTTGGCGGAACACCCAATAGCGATGCCCGTCTTCGTCTTCGATGCGGTAATAGTCGCGCGGCCGCGCCGCTTGCCATCTGCTAGCCCCGCCGCCGTAGGCGGTGGGAGGGTGAGGGGTAAGGTTGTGAGCACAGAGTGAACGCCACCACTCCGGTGCGATGCGCTCGGGCCCTTCGGACTTGACTACGCGACGCGTCACGCGCCGCCAGGTGAAGCGCGCCGGTGGGCCTTCGGGAATTTCGGCGAGCACGGTCAGAGGCTCGGGCGTCGTGAAGAGAAGAGGCGGGCGTTGCGGCTTGCGCCGGAGGGGCTGAAGCCAGGGCGACGGCCCGGCAAAGGCGCTTTTCAAACCTTGCGCGCGCTCGGGCAGATGACTTGCGCGCGGCACGAGGCGGCTCACCGCGCGCGATCCCAAGCGATTGACCAAGCCGTCGATCAAGGTCTCCGGCCTCGCTTTCCCGTTCGCTTCGGCGAGATCGGTTTGGGCGGGAGGAAGCGCCTCGGTGACGATCGCCGCGAGCGACATGAAGTCCACGCCGAAGCCAAGGTCGAGGGCCTCGATCCTCTCCTTGAAGAGACGAAGAAGATGCGGGGGTTCGCGCGAAGGGGCGCTCAAGCCCGCCTCGATCACGGCCGAGGAACCGTCGGCGCGAGCGACCCAAAGGGCAAGGCGCCGGCAGCCCTGCTCGGCACGGGCGAGCTTGTCGCACAGCATCAGCGCCAGGCGCTCGATGCCCGCCAAGACGCCGTCAAGAGTGACGATCGGCTCAGGCAAGGGCAGCCGCGCCGCGAAATCGGGCAGAGAGAGAAGCGGGGCGCGCGGCTCCTCACAGGTCCCCAGCGCCTGATCGAGACGAAGCAGAACGGCCTCGGCCGTCTCCTTGGCGTGGAACCGCCGTTCGAGGCTCGCGCGCGGCAGATCGTAGAGTTGGCCGATGCGCTTCAAGCCCAACCGCCGCAAGAGACGGGTGATCTCGGGCGCAAGACGCAAGGCCTCGACCGGCAGAGGCGCAAGCGCGGGTCCGATTTCTCCATCGGATACGATAATTGGAGACCGGTGGGCGAAGCGGGAAAGTGCATGCGCGCCCCCCAAGGTCTCGGCAAGAGCAAGCCGGGCGGTGAAACCTGCGCGGGCAAGCCGCCGCGCCAGATCGGCAAGAAGCGCGCTCTCGCCGCCGAAGAGATGGGGCACGCCGCTCACGTCGAGCCAGAGCCCGTCGGCGCCATCGCGATTGAGCGTGGGGCTGTAGCGGAACGACGCCCAGCGGGCGAGATCGCCAAGCGCCGCTTCGTCCTTCTTGGGCGCTGCGGGCAGCGTGAGAAGCCGCGGACAGATGGCGCGGGCGTCGGCAAGGCAAAGCCCGGCGGAAAGGCCCTCGCTCGCACCCGCTTCGTTGAGCGCGGTGACGAACAGCCCTCGCTCCTCGTTGCCGATCAGCGCCAGAGGCCGGTCAACCGGTAAAGGCGCGCCGCTGCTCGCTGTCCTCTCGCGGTTCAGCCGCTCGAGCGGAAGATGCGGCAGAAAGACGGAAACGAAACGACTCATGACTGAACTCCACGATGAAGCTGCGCCCCGGCGCTTCGCCCCGGCAACGCTCGAGCGTGAGCTGCCAAGAAGGACATCCCGGCGCCATGGCATCGAAGGACGCCGCACCGCTTCTTCGCGCGGCGATGCGCCAAGTCGTGACGGTTCCGGGAAGGCTTGCGTTGCGATGATCGGAGAGCAGGAGACAGGGCGTGCGCGAACTTTGCGCGGCGAGGCCGAGACGGCGCGCCATGAGCGGGGTCTCGATCTCGACGGCGGCGAGTGCTGCGATCAGCGCCCGGCTCTTCAAACCTTCTTCGAGAGCGAAGGCCGCGTCGGTTTCATTCCTGACCATCACGACGAGAAGAAGAGCGGGGTCGAGGCCATAGGCGATGAGCCCCGGTCCATAAGGGCGGCCCCACTCCCGCGCGGCATGCCTGGTCAGACACCACAGGACGAGGTCGCGGGGCGCGGAACGCGCCGCCGCTTGCCGGGCGATGACGGCAAGGGCGAAAGCAAGCGAGGCAGGCTTGTCGCTGTAACCCTCGGGCTTGATCTCATGGAGCCCGCCTTTCTCGAGTTTGCTCAAAAAGGGGATGGGGCTCGTCATGCCCGGATGCAGGCGAGCCTGCGATCCGGGCATCCATGGCAGCGAGCGAGGAGGGGCGCTCCTGGAGTGGATTGCCGGGTCGGACCCGGCAACGACAAGAGGAGAAAAAGAGCAGGCGGGGTGGGGAGGGGCCGCGCCCGGTGCGGGGGGATTGGCCAGGGACACGGGAACCTGCTCGAGCGCGCGGACTTGCGCGCGTAGATGCTCAATCAGGACCCTCGCCCTTGCCCCGTCTGCTTGTGCAATGCCAGCCGGTTGAACGAGGGAACCTGTACCGCCTGGACCATCGCTACGCACGCTTACTGACCTCAACTCTCGTTCATGTTTTGTTCTAAACGGAATCGGACTGCGAGTCAAGGCGGAGGGTTCGCCAACGGCTTCGACGGCAACAAACCCGGTCGTTCTTTACGGACGCCGGTCGCCTTCTGCCGAAGGCGTAAACATTGGGTAAATATCGACCGTAAACTTCGAGTAATTTCTCTTACTTCTCTTTGATTTCTAACAATTTTCCTGCGCCTCGCTTTACCTTCTGTTAACCGAATGGCGGCCGCCTCTGTTGGATTGCTTTAACGACGGTTTTAGCGCGGCGATGTTAGCTCTGCTGCCCGGGATTCGGTTGGCCGAGCAGGCCCGCCAGGACCCCGATAAGACAAACAAAGCAAGAACGGGAGAGTCGAGATGAGGACCATGCTTGCGCGCTTCCTCACGGACGAGTCGGGTTCGACAACCATCGAGTACACCTTGATCGCCGCCGGCATCGCCATCGCGATTCTGACCGCCTTGAACGCCCTGGGCGGCAGCCTCGGCGGTGTGTTCGACGGGGCCAGCGCCGGCGGCGGCTAGCGCCCGATTCGCATCGGCGCTCCGGATCAGGCTTGGGGACCAAGCCGCCAATCCTCCACAATTCGCGCTTACACAGGCTTCCTTTGACGGGAGCACACGGTCTTGCCGCCGCGAGGCCTCTTGGGGCACGAACGCCTTCTCACGATTCTTCTCGCCGCCGCCCTCATGAGCGGCGGCGCGACCTCCCTCGCCGCCCATCCCCATGTCTGGGCCACGGTTCGCGCCGAGATCGTGTTCGGCCCCGACCACCGCATCACCGGCATTCGTCACATCTGGGCGTTCGATGAGTTCTACACCGCGATGGCGATCGAGGGCCTCGACACCAACAAGGACGGCACCTACTCGAAGGAGGAGCTTGCCCCTCTCGCCAAGATCAATGTCGAGTCGCTCAAGGAGTTCGACTATTTCACCTTCGTGCACGTGCAGGGCGAGGACGACAAGATCCTCAAGCTGAAGCCGCCGGTCGACTATTGGGCCCAATACGACAACGGCGTGCTCACCCTTCACTTCACTCTTCCGCTCGAGACACCGGCCGATACGCACGGGCAGCCGGTTGCGGTCGATGTCTATGACCCATCGTTCTTCGTTGCTTTCGGCTTTGCGACGGAGAAGCCCGTGACGATGACCGGCGCCGACACCAAAAACTGCATCGCCGAAGTCGCGCAGCCCGATCCCGAGACCGCAGCCAGCGCCAAGACCCTGACCGAGTCCTTCTTCAGCCAGCTTGGTCCGGGCTCGAATTTCGGTTCGCAGTTTGCCCAGACCGTGACCATCAAATGCAAAGACTCCCATCTCTGAGTGGATTTGGCAGGATTGTCGTGTTCGCGGCGCTTGCGCTGCTCGTTGCCACGGGCGCGCACGCGGAGCTTAAGCCGTTCAATCCGCTCGCTGCGACCGAAGTCGCCCCGCCCTCGGCCTTCGGGCCGTCAACGGCTGCGCCGTTTCAATCGTCCGGACCGATCGGGCGCCTGTCCGCCTGGGTGTTCAACCAGCAGCAAAATCTTCAGCGGATGTTGGCGGCAAGCGTCAAGCGCATGAAGAGCGGCAATGCGATCAGCGGCGCGCTTGCGCTTGCCGCGCTCTCCTTTGTCTACGGCGTTCTGCACGCGGTCGGTCCGGGGCACGGCAAGGCGATCATCTCGTCCTATGTCGTGGCCAATGAGGAGACGGTGCGGCGCGGCGTGCTCATTTCCTTCATCGCCGCGGGCCTCCAGGCGCTGACGGCGATCGCGCTGGTCGGCGTGCTCCTGATCGGCCTCAACGCGACCGGGCTTCAGGTCACTGCGTGGTCAAATACCCTGGAAAGCGTGAGCTACGCGCTCATCGCGGGCGTCGGCCTTTACTTGCTCGTCACGCAGCTTGGCCGGCTGTGGCGGGGGTGGCGGGGGGCGGCCGTGTCTCACGCGGGCCACGGTCACAGCCATAGCCACCATCATCACGACCATGACCACCACGACCATGACCATCATGGCCACGGTCATGGCGACCATCATCACCCTCACCACGCCCATGCGGCCGGAGAGGCTTGCGATCATTGCGACCATATCGTCGATGCGCGGAAACTCGCCGGCCCCTTCTCCTGGCGCAAGGTGATGGCGGTCGTGCTTTCGGTCGGCGTCAGGCCGTGTACCGGGGCCATCCTCGTGCTCGTGTTCGCGTTGACGCAAGGCATGTTCTGGGCGGGTGTGGCCGCCACCTTCGCCATGGCGCTCGGCACCGCCATCACCGTTGCCGCGCTCGCGACGCTGGCACTCGGCTCGCGCGAGCTTGCACTGAGGCTCGGCGGCGCCAATGCCGCGTGGGTCAATGCGGTCTGGACCGCCTGCACCATCGGCGGCGCCCTTGTCATCTTCCTGTTTGGAACGCTGTTGTTTATTGGCTCGTTGGGTCCGGCACGGCCGTTCTAGGCGAACCCGTCGGCACGAACAGCGGAGATTGCGGGGGGCACGCTTGGGAGAAATTCCGCGCGCGGGGCTTGCCCTCATGGGGCGTATGATGTTTTTTCGGGCCGACCGATTGGCTGACCCCGCCGCGCATCCCAAATATGCGAGGCGGGGAGGGCAGGGCGCGAGCGCCCGGCGAGCGTACACGGAGAGGCAAACATGACACTCCAACTTGGCGAAACCGCACCCGACTTCGAGGCCGATACGACCCAAGGCCGCATCCGCTTTCACGACTGGATCGGCGATTCCTGGGCCGTGCTGTTCTCCCATCCCAAGGACTTCACGCCCGTCTGCACCACCGAGCTCGGCTACATGGCGCGGATCAAGCCCGAGTTCGACAAGCGCGGGGTCAAGATCATCGGCTTGAGCGTCGATCCGGTGGACCGCCATTCGAAATGGGCGGACGACATCAAGGAGACGCAAGGCTTCGCTCCGAACTTTCCCATGATCGGCGATCCCGACCTCAAGATTTCCAAGCTCTACGGCATGCTGCCGGCGGCTGCTTCCGGCAATGCCGAGGCGCGCACCCCGGCCGACAACCAGACCGTCCGCAACGTGTTCGTCATCGGTCCCGACAAGAAGATCAAGCTCATCCTCGTCTACCCCATGACGACGGGGCGCAATTTCGACGAGGTGCTGCGCGTGATCGATTCGATGCAGCTTACGGCGAAGCATCGCGTGGCGACGCCGGCAAACTGGAAAGAGGGCGACGAGGTCATCATCGCGGGCTCCGTCACCGACGAAGAGGCGAAGAAGATCTATCCCGACGGCTGGAAGGCGCCGCGGCCTTACATCCGCATCGTGCCGCAGCCGCGCAGATAGCGTCGGCCAATCTCCGGCGATCCGTGGCCCGGCCCGAGACACCGCTGCTCGCGACCGATTGCGTGATCCGCGACGGCGACGGCCGCATCGTTGTCATCCGCCGCCGGAACGAGCCGTTCAAAGACGGGTATGCCCTTCCCGGCGGGTTCGTCGATATCGGCGAGACGGTCGAAGCGGCTTGCCGGCGCGAGGTGCTCGAAGAAACCGGGCTCTCGGTCGATACGCTTAAGCTGGTCGGCGTCTATTCCGATCCACGGCGCGACCCCCGCGGCCACAGCGTAAGCGTCGCCTTCACCACCTTCCTGCCGGGCACGGCACGTCCGCTTGCCGGGTCCGACGCGAGCGCCGCGATGTGGGTTGCGGATTGGCGCAGTCTCGACCTTGCCTTCGATCACGCGGAAATCGTCGCCGACGCCGAGAAGATCGAACTCGGCTGAAACCGCCGCCCCGGCATCGGAGGCTAGGCGGCTCGCAAGCGATGCTCTATCTAGAAGCGGTAAGGACCGTCGAGCGGAGCCAATGTCATGAATGAGAGGCCGCGTCCCGGCCGTTTTTCTGCCAGTCCGGCCGCGTCCGAGACGGCTGCCGGGCAGGGTCGTGTCGGCGTCCTCCTCGTCAATCTCGGTACGCCGGACGGGACCTCCTACTGGCCGATGCGCCGTTACCTCAAGGAGTTCCTGTCCGATCGGCGCGTGATCGAAACGAACCGCGTGCTGTGGTGGTTCATTCTGAACTGCATCGTGCTTACCAAGCGGCCTTTCACCAGCGGGGCAAAGTACCGCTCGATCTGGGACACGAAACGCGACGAGTCTCCGCTTCGCACCATCACCAGGAGCCAGGCGGAGAAAGTTGCCGAAGCCCTCGGTGCGAAAGGGGTCGCGGTCGACTGGGCCATGCGCTACGGCAATCCGAGCATCGCCTCGCGCATCGACGCGCTGATCGCGGAAGGTTGCGACCGCCTCCTCGTCTTTCCGCTTTATCCGCAATATGCCGCGGCCACGACGGCGACCGTCAACGACAAAGTCTTCGATGCGCTGAAGACGCTCCGGGCTCAGCCCGCGCTTCGCACCGTACCGCCTTACCCTGAAGACCCCGTCTACATCGCCGCGCTCGCCCATTCGATAAAGGCTCATCTTGCGGTGCTCGACTTCGAGCCCGAGGCGATCCTCGCCTCCTTCCACGGCATGCCACAGGATTACATCGACAAGGGCGATCCCTACCAGCAGCAATGCGTTGCGACCGTCGAAGCGCTCCGCGCCGCGCTGGGGCCGCTCGGCGACAGGCTCAAGCTCACCTTCCAGTCGCGCTTCGGCCGTGCCGAATGGATCAAGCCCTACACCGATCAAACGGTGGAGGCGTTGGCGCGCTCGGGCGTCAAACGCATCGCCATAGTGACGCCCGGCTTCGCCGCCGATTGCATCGAGACGCTCGAAGAGATCGCCGAGGAGAACAAGGAAATCTTCCACGAGCATGGCGGGGAGAAGTTCAGCTACATTCCCTGCCTCAACGACGGCCCGGACGGAATCAAGCTGCTTGTCCACCTGATCGAGCGGGAACTCGAAGGCTGGGTCTAGGCGGGGAGGGGTCATGCGCGCGGCCTTCGCCATCGGTCTCGGCTTGCTGGTCGCGGTCTTTGCCGCGCCAGCCGTCAGAGCCGAGACCGACAACGCGGCGGTCGGTCAAGGACCGTTCGCCTATGTGACGGTCGCCGGTGCGCCGGGCGACGGCGACCAGGCGCTCGCGGCCGCGCTCAGCCGGCAGCTCGCAGCGCGTGGGCTGAAGCCCGCAACCGCGTTCCAGGCCAATATCTACGAGGTGCAAGGCACGGTCCGCGTTACGCCGGCGGCAAAGGGCAAGGAGACGATCGTCATCGTCTGGGTGCTGCTCGGCCCCGACGGCAATCAGATCGGCGTGACGCGTCAGAACAAGGACATCCGCAAAGGCTCGCTCGACAAAGCTTGGGGCAAAGCCGCCGAGGCAGCCGCAGGCGCCGCCGCCGAAGACATCGTCAAGCTCATTCCGCGCTAGACTTTGCCGCTTGCCTCTAAGCGCCGAACTTGAACCAGCGCGAAACAGCTTTCCGATCCCTCTCGTCGAGGGTGAGGTGAAGCTTGGTGCGGCGAAGCAAAAAGTCTTCGGCGGTCATGGCTTCCTCCACCTCCACGGCGTGTTCGAGCTCGGCGCGGAGAATGCCGGGAACGATCTCCTTGGCCGAGTCGGGGTCGGCCATGATGCGGGCGAACAGGGTGTCGATCTGATCGCCATAGGTGAGAGCCCAGCGGCGCCGCATCGCTTCGGAAATCTCGTTCGGTCCGAGCGCGGCGCGATCGAGAAGTTCCGGCAGCGGCAGCGTTCCGCCGTGCAAGGGAGCGTCCTTGGTCCAGGCGCCTCCCGTATCGGCGCCCAACCGCCGCAAAGCTTCGAGCACGTCTTCGGCGAGCGCCCGGTGCGTCGTGAGCTTGCCGCCGTAGAGGGTGATGAAGCCGCCGCTGCCGTTTGCGATCGTCGACAGCGCAGGGCTCCGGCTGATGCGGCTTAAAGCCAAGCCTTCCTCGTCGTGGAGCGCGCGCACCCCCGACCAGGTATGGACGACATCGGCTTCGGTGACCGGCCCCGCGCGACGCGCGAAATAGCGATTATAGGCGGCGAGCAGATAGGCCTTCTCTTCCGGCGAGCAGAGCGGCTCGCTCACGCTCCCCTCATGCGGCACATCCGTCGTGCCCACGATCAAAAAGCGCTGGTCGAGCCAAGGCAGGACGAAAACGACGCGCTCCTCCTCGTCTTGGAGGGTGTAGGCGTCGGCTTGAGCCGGCGACGGCATGGGCAGAACGATGTGGCTTCCGCGCACGAGCCTCAGAGCGCGCGGAGGCGGGGCCTTATTCGTCAGGGCGTCCACGTCCGCAACGAAGGGACCGGCCGCGTTGACGATGAAACGCGCTTCGACCAGGCACTTTTCCCCGCGCTCGTCGAGCTCGGCGGAATAACCGTTTTCGCGCGCGGCGATTGCGGTGACGGCGCGGCGGTTCTTGATATCGGCGCCGCGGGCGCGCGCGTCGAGAAGGACGGCGAGCGTGAGCCGCGCATCGTCGGTCATGCAGTCGCAATAGTGGAGGACGGAGACAAGTTCCTCTTGGCGCAGGCCCGGGAGCTGCACGATGTCGTCGTCATCGAGCCTGCCGCTCGCAGGCAAGCCGTCGCCGAAGGACAGCGCGTCGTAAAGGGCGAGCCCCGCCCGGAGCGCGAGCGCCTGGCGCCGCTGCCAGCGATAGATCGGCAGCAGGAACCGCAACGGCGCGACAAGATGGGGCGCGCCTTTCAGCAATTGCGCCCGCTCAACCAGGGATTCGCGCACCAAGCCGAGTTCGAGCCGCTCGAGGTAACGCAAACCGCCGTGAATAAGCTTCGACGATGCCGAAGAGGTCGCGCTCGCGTAGTCGTCCTTTTCGGCGAGCATCACCTTCAAGCCGCGCCCTGCCGCGTCGCGCGCGACGGCGGCACCGTGGATTCCACCCCCGATGACGAGGAGATCGAAGGATTGTGCAGGCAATGCTAGGCGACGCCGGCGCGGAGCAGATCGTGAATGTGGATGAGGCCGACGGGGCGTCCGTTCTCGACCACGAAGAGCGCCGTGATCTTCGAGGCGTTGATCATTTCGAGCGCGGCACTGGCCAGCAGCTCCGGCGACACCGTCTTGGGCGCGGGCGTCATGATCTCCTCGGCGCGCCGCGACAGCAATCCGTTGCCCATGTTGCGGCGGAGGTCGCCGTCGGTGATGATGCCGGTGAGGACGCCGTCGCCGTCGATCACGCCGAGACAGCCGAGCGCCTTCTCGGTCATGACGACGATCGCCTCGGTCATGACCGCGTCAGCGGCCGCAAGGGGCAGGCGGTCGCCCTTATGCATCAGGTCGCCGACGAATTTCAGCCGCGCACCGAGCTGACCGCCGGGATGCAGCGTCTTGAAGTCGCGCGCGGTGAAGCCCTTGCTCTCGAGGAGAGCGATAGCGAGACAATCACCGAGCGCAAGCTGCATCACCGTCGAGGTCGTCGGCGCGAGCCCGTGCGGACAGGCTTCCTTGACTTGCGGCAGCGCGATGACGATTTCGGCCGCTTGGGCGACGGTCGAACCCGGATTCGACGTGACCGCGATGAGGGGAACGGCGAAGCGCCGCGAATAGGAGACGATGTTGCCGAGTTCGACCGTCTCGCCCGACCAGGAGAAGGCGACGATGACGTCGGCAGGCGTGATCATACCAAGATCGCCGTGGCTCGCTTCGCTCGGATGAACGAAATAGGCGGGCGTGCCGGTTGAGGAGAGGGTTGCGGCGGTCTTCTGCGCGACATGGCCGCTCTTGCCCATGCCGGTGACGATGATGCGGCCGCGGCAGTTGCGCAGGATTTGGAGCGCTTCGGAGAAACTGTCGACAAGCTCGCCGGCGAGCGCGGCCTTGAGCGCGCTCAAGCCTTCGGTCTCGAGCTGGAGCGTGCGCGTCGCCGACGCCACCGCCTGACCGCGATCGTCGCGCAACAAGCGATCCCGCTTAAGTCCCGCCGTCATGATTGCGCTCCCCCGCTATCTGCATCGGACTTTAGCATGGAACGGGGCTTTGGAAGGCTAAGAGTTGCGCGCCGATTGTGGCAGGGCGCGAGCCCGTTCAAGGCTGTTCCTTCCTTTCCGATACTCGCTCCGATTGAGGCGCCAGAGGGGCGAAGCTCATTGGTTATGAGCGGTTACAACAGCTTCTTGATCTCGGCGCTGACGGCCTCGGCGAGGTCCGGCCGGGCGAGCGCGTAAGCGACGTTGGCCGCGAGAAAGCCGATCTTCGAACCGCAGTCGAAGGCGCGCCCCTCGTAACGCAGCGCATGGAAGGGCTGGCGCTTGAGCAGCGTCAGCATCGCATCGGTCAGCTGGATTTCGCCGCCCGCGCCTTTTTCCTGGCCGGCGATGATCGCGAAGATTTCCGGCTGGAGAATGTAGCGGCCGAGAATGGTGAGGTTGGAGGGCTCGGTTCCGGGCTTCGGCTTCTCCACCATGCCGTCGACGGGGAGCACGCGTCCGTCGCCTTTGCCGCCGAGGCTCACGACGCCGTAATTCTTCACCTGGTCGTCCGCTACGGGCTCGACCGCGAGGATGTTGCCGCCATGCTCGGCATAGGCGTCGATCATCTGGGCAAGGCAGCCTTTGTCTTGCGTTTGCACCAGCACATCGGGAAGCAGCAGCGCAAATGGCTCGTTGCCGACGAGATCGCGCGCACACCAGACCGCGTGGCCGAGCCCGAGCGGCTCCTCCTGAACCGTGAAGCGTATGCTTTTCGGATCGGGCAGATCGGTGGTGACGGCTTGAAGCTCGGCCGTCTTACCGCGCGCCTCAAGCACTTTCTCGAGGTCGATCTGGCGCTTGAAATGATCCTCGATGGCGCTCTTGTTGGGGCTGGTGACGAAGATGAAATGCTCGATGCCGGCAGCGCGCGCCTCATCGACCACATGCTGAATGACCGGACGGTCGACGACGGTCAGCATCTCTTTGGGAATCGCCTTGGTCGCGGGCAGGAAGCGGGTGCCAAGCCCTGCCACGGGGAACACGGCCTTGCGGACGCGAGCAGTCATCCGGTCCTCGTTCGATCGATCTCGCCAGCGCGGGTTAGAACTCCCTCAACCGCGATCCGATAGCAAGCGGCGAATTGGTGGTAAGGTTGCTCCATGGGTGTTCTTGTCACGGGCGGGGCCGGCTATATCGGCAGCCATATGGTGCTCGCTCTGCTCGACGCCGGCGAGCACGTCGTCGTTCTCGACAATCTCTCCACCGGGTTCCGCCGCGCGATCCCGGCAAACGCCGAATTCGTGGCGGGCGATGCCGGCGACCGCGATCTTCTGCTGCGGCTGTTCCTCACCCGTCGCATCGATGCGGTCATCCATTTCGCCGGGTCGGTCGTCGTGCCGGAATCGGTCGTCGATCCGTTGCGCTATTACCGCAACAACACTTGCGTCTCGCGCACGCTCATCGCCGCGTCCGTCGAGGCCGGGATTCCGCATTTCATTTTCTCATCGACCGCCGCGGTCTACGGCATGCCGGAGAACAATCCCGTCGCCGAGGATGCGGGGCTTCATCCGATCTCGCCTTACGGCACCTCAAAGCTCATGACGGAGCTTATGCTGCGCGATACCGCTTCGGCGCACGCTCTGCGCTATGTGGCCTTGCGCTATTTCAATGTCGCGGGTGCCGATCCCCAAGGCCGCAGCGGGCAATCGACGGCGCACGCCACCCATCTCGTCAAAGTCGCCTGCGAAACCGCGCTCGGCGAGAGGTCTTGTCTCGAAGTGTTCGGCACCGACTATCCGACGCAAGACGGCACCTGCATCCGCGACTATATTCATGTGAGCGACCTTGCGCGCGCCCATCTCGATGCGCTCCGCTATCTCCGCGGCGGAGGCACGAGCCAGGTCCTCAATTGCGGTTACGGCACCGGCTTCTCGGTGCTCGAGGTGATCGCCTCGGTCAAGCGGGTGTCGCAGCGGGACTTTCCTGTCGTGATGGGACCGCGCCGGGCCGGCGATCCGGCGGCGCTCGTGGCGCAGTCAGACCGTATCGGCGAAGTGTTCGGCTGGAAGCCTGAGTTCAACCGCCTGGACACGATCATAGGCCACGCGCTCGCCTGGGAGATGCAGCTGATCGAATGGCGTGCCGCATCGTGAGGCCGTGCGAAATTGCCTTTGCCGCGCGGCAAAACCACGGTCAAAATCCCGTGGCGCGAATCTTGGACCTTAGGATTGAGCATGGCGACGCCTGCACTAACGAGAACGGCTCTTTGCTTCCTGGTTTTGCTCGCCGCGCTTGCGCCGCAGGGGGCGCGGGGCGCGGGCGACGACGTAGCCACCTATAAACGCGCGGTCGAAACAAACTTCGCCCAATGGCTGGAGGCGCTGTGGCCCGATGCGGAAGCTGCGGGCGTTTCGCGCGGCACCTTCGATGCCAACCTCAAGGGCCTCAAGCTCAACTGGTCTCTGCCGCATCTCGTCCTGCCAAATCCCGCCGGTCCCGACGGTCCGCCTTTGCCCGAAGCCCTTGCCGCCAAGGCGAAGCCGATCCACCAGCCCGAGTTCGACATCCCCGCCAACTACTTCAACAAGACCACGCTCAACACTCTCGCCGGCACGGGGCGGGCCAAGATGGAGCAATGGGCGAAGACGCTCGGCGCCGTGCAACAGCAATATGGCGTGCCTGCAAGCATCGTCGTCGCGATCTGGGGGCGTGAATCGGGCTTCGGCAAAGTGGACATGCCGTTTGACGCGCTTTCGGCCATCTCCACGCAAGCCTTCATGGGGCGGCGCCCGGAAATCTTCCGCAAGGAGGTGATCGCCGCGCTGAAGATTCTCGAAGAGAAACACGCGACCCGCGCCGAATTGCGGAGCTCCTGGGCGGGGGCCATGGGCTACACCCAGTTCTTGCCGTCGGATTTCGAGAAATATGCCGTCGATCAAGACGGCGACGGCAAGCGCGACATCTGGAACTCGGTTCCCGACGCGCTCGGCTCGACCGGCAACTCGCTGCACAGCCAGGGATGGGACGGCAATCAGACCTGGGGCTATGAGGTCGTGCTGCCCGAGGGGTTCGATTGCACCGAGCAGGGTCCCGACAAGGCGCGTCCGATCGGCGAATGGGCGAAGCTCGGCGTGGCACCGGTGAAGGGGCGGGCCTTCCCCGACGCCAAGCTAAAGGACCAGGCCTTTCTCGTTCTGCCGGCCGGTCTCAAAGGACCGGCCTTTCTCGCCACCAACAATTTCTCGGTGCTGAAGCTCTATAATAACTCCGACGTCTACGCGATTTTCGTCGGCCACGTTGCCGACATGATCGCAGCCGGCGCGCCGGTCGGGTTTGTGGGTGAATGGCGCGCCGTGGAGCGCTTGCCCCGCGATCGCATCCAGCGTTTCCAGGAAGCGCTCGTGGCCAAGGGTTACGATGTCGGCAAGGTGGATGGCCTCGCGGGCTTCAAGACGCGGCGGACGATCGGGCTCGAAGAACGGGGGCACGGCATGAAGCTGAGCTGTTATCCGAGCGCGGCAATCGTCGATGCCGTGCTCAAGAATGACGCTGCCGCGACGGCCCAAACGCCGCGGCAATAAAAGGCCAATTGCCTAGGTTTTGCCCGGCAGTGTTGTTACTGTCCGTCCCATGCGAATCGCGATGAAAACTAAGTCATTGATCCTGTGGGCACTATCGCTTGCCCTGGCGCTCGCTTTGCGTCCCGGCGAAGGCCTTGCCAACAGCAAATGTGTCGAGGCCCTGTGGCCTTCGGCCAAAGCGGCGGGCGTCACCCGCGCCACTTTCGACCGCGCCCTCCAGGGCTTCACGCCCGACCCCGAAGTGATCGAGCAGGCCAACTACCAGCCGGAATACGTAAAGCCGGTCGGCGAGTATATCGACCGCGCCGTCTCCGATAAGCGGATCGCGACCGGGAAGGAAATGCTCGTCCAATACCAGGATCTCGTGGCCGGGCTCGAAAAGCGCTACGGCGTGGACCGCCATATCATCGTGGCCATTTGGGGCGTCGAGTCGAACTACGGCAAGTTGCCCGGCGACAAGAACGTCATCCGTTCGCTCGCCACGCTCATCTGTTCCGGCACCAAGGCAAATTTCGCCCGGCCTCAACTGGTCTCGGCGCTGAAGATTTTGCAGCACGGCGACGTGACCCTCGAGGCCATGAACGGCTCATGGGCGGGCGCCATGGGTCACACCCAGTTCATCCCCACCACCTACACCGCCTATGCCGTCGATCAAGACGGCGACGGCAAGCGCGATATTTGGAACAACATTCCCGATGCTCTCGCTTCGACCGCGAGCTATCTCAAGGTCTCGAATTGGCGCGCCGGGGAAACCTGGGGCTACGAGGTCAGGCTGCCCAAAGGCTTCAATCCGAAGCGGGTCAGCGACAGCGCGCTGAAGCCGCTCGGCGAATGGCAGAAGATGGGCATCGTCAAAGTGAATGGCGAGCCTTTCCCCAGAGCCGCCGACAAGGCCTCGCTGTTCGCACCGGAAGGAACGCGGGGACCTGCCTTCCTCGTGCTCAACAATTTCCGGTCGATCCTCCGCTACAACGTAGCGAAGTCCTATGCGCTCGCCGTAGGCCATCTTGCCGACCGGCTGAAAGGATACGGACCGTTCGTGCAGTCATGGCCTACCGACGAGACGCATCTTTCGCTCGCCCAGCGCACCGAGCTGCAACAGCTCCTGATCGCGCAAGGGCTGATGGAAGGAGAGCCCGACGGCGTCATCGGTCCGGCAACGCTCGAGGCGGTCAGGACCTATCAGCGCGCCAAGACGCTTCCCGTTGACGGGTTTCCGAGCCTGACCATCCTGAAAAAGCTCCGGGCCGAAGCGCCGCGGCCAGCGCCGTCTGCCGAAGGTGAGACCGGGAGTATCGGCGAGGCGCAAGCGCCCAACGCCCCTGT
>DATEMT010000070.1:0-4871 GCA_035275445.1 Methyloceanibacter sp.
AGGTGAACGCGCCGACCTGAACGTTATAGGCGCCCTCAATGCGAGCGGTCGCAGGCCTTGCCGCGGGGGCCGCGGGGCTGGTTAGGGCGGCAAGAATGGGATTGGGCGTTTGAGCGGCGGGCGCGGGCGCGGGCGCGGCGACAGGCGCCGGATCGTTGTCGCCTTCGGCGGGAGACGCAGCTTGCGAGGGGGCGGCCGGCGCCATGGACGCGACTGTGAGATCGAGCTTCCTGATCGCCGGCAGCGGCGGAGGCGGCGCCCCCACGAACGATGCCGCGCGCTGCTGTTCGGTCGGCTTGGTCTCGGAGGCCTTGTCGAAGTGCTTGTCGAGCAGGGCGCGCGTGGCGGCGTCGCGTTGGCTCCCGGTCTTGCCGCCGAGCACGACCGCAAGCAGGTGCTTGTTGCCGCGATGCGCCGAGGCGGCGAGGTTGAAGCCGCTTGCGCGGGTATAGCCGGTCTTGATGCCGTCGGTGCCCTTGTAGCCGAACAGGAGTTTGTTGTGGTTGCGGTACTTGCGGCTGTTGAAGGTGAAAAAGCGCGTCTCGAACACGGTATAGTATTCCGGATAGTCGTGAATGAGATGCGCGGACAGGATGGCCATGTCGCGCGCCGTGGTCATCTGCTCGTCGTTGGGCAAACCTGAGGCGTTGCGAAAGAGCGTCTTGGTCATGCCGATGCGCCGTCCCGTCTCGGTCATCAGCCGGGCGAAGTTCTCTTCGGTCCCGCCCAGATTTTCGGCAATGGTTGCGGCGGCGTCGTTGGCCGATTGGGTCACCAGCGCCTTGGCGGCATCGCTGACCTTGATCTTGGCGCCGGGCTTGAGGCCGAGCTTGGTCGGGGCCTGGCTCGCGGCGTGCGTGGTCACGACGAGTTCGGTGTCGGGCGTGATCTTGCCGGCGCGCAGATAGCCGAACAGCACGTAGAGCGTCATCATTTTGGTGAGAGAGGCCGGAGGTCGCGGTTGCTCGGCGGCCTCGGAATAGAGGATCGTGCCGGTGTTCATATCGACGACGATCGAGGCCGCGATCTTCGGGGCCGCCGACTTCGAGCGCGAGGCCGCCTCGGCAACCGGTGCCGCCAGGGCCGCGAACACAAGCGCGAGCGCGAGGGCAACGCGCGCCCCCCGCCGCACGTTCATGCGCAAGCGAGGACGAAAACGCCCCGCTTCGCCCCGAAGGGCCAAGACTTCCCCAAAGGTCAAGACTTCCCCAAAGGCCAAGACTTCCCCCGTCTGACCGAAACCCCGTCCCTGCCGGCGCCTTTCGGTGCCGCACCGCGGAGGGGCCTCCCCAATACACCGGACCCCATGGCAAGAAGAAGGCTAAAATTCGCTGCTTGCCAAAGCGTTAAGTTCCCCTCGCGATTTCATTGTGCAGTGCAAAAAATTGTGGTTGATTTTTGTTGTGCGACGCATATATGTGACCCGTTCCTAGTGGATCGCGTCAACCGTGTCGAGAGGGCCCCCCATGCTCAAAGGTTTCGAAGAGTTTCAGAAAGTAGGCAAAGACGGCTTCGATGCGGCCGTCCGTTCGTTCGGTGAGGTGAACAAAGGCTTCCAGGCCATCGCCGCCGAGTTCACCGACTATTCCAAGAAGGCGTTCGAGGATTCGACCCGCGCTTTCGAGCAGGTCATCGGCGCCAAGTCGATCGAGCAGGCCGTCGAAATTCAGTCCCAGTACGCCAAGAAGGCGTATGACAACTACGTCGCCGAGATGTCCAAGCTCGGTGAGATGTATGTCGGCCTCGCCAAGGACGCGTACAAGCCGGTCGAGGCAGCGTTCTCCAAGAAGTTGGTCTGACCCGCGAACAGCCGCGAATCGGTCTCAAGAAAAGACCCGGGCCTCGCGCCCGGGTCTTTTTTTTTGCCGTTTTCCCGTCAGCAACTAACACTATGTTATGGGGGCGCACCGGGATTTGCCGTGACGCGCCTTGAAGGTAGAATGGACCACCAACCTCGAGCGGCCGCTCGCCTTGGCAGATGACCGGCGAGACGCCACATAGGGACTGAACGATGGCGCGGAACGGCGATCCTCGCCGGGGCGACGACACCGGCACTCAAATCATCACCAAGACCCGGCCGAAAACCAAGCGGCCGAGCCTTTACAAGGTGTTGCTGCTCAACGACGACTACACGCCGATGGATTTCGTCGTGTACGTGCTCGAGCGGTTCTTCAACAAGCCGCCGGAGGAGGCGACCCGAATCATGCTGCACGTTCATCAAAAGGGCGTCGGAATCTGCGGGGTCTACACTTACGAGGTCGCCGAGACTAAAGTAGCGCAGGTCACGAGTTTCGCCCGGCAGCACGAGCATCCGCTACAATGCACGATGGAGAAGGAGTGAGGATCTAAGTGGCTTCGTTTTCGACCAGCCTCGAGCAGGCGCTGCGGCGCGCGCTGCAATATGCCAATGAGCGCAGCCACGAATACGCCACGCTCGAGCATCTGCTCCTCTCGCTGCTCGACGATCGCGACGCGGCGGCGGTGATGCGCGCCTGCGACGTCGATATCGATGCCTTGCGCGACAAGCTCACCGGCTATGTCGATAACGAACTGTCGTCGATGGTGCTCGATTCGCGCGGCGACGCGCAGCCGACGGCAGCGTTCCAGCGGGTTATTCACCGCGCCGTGGCCCATGTGCAATCCTCGGGCCGCGAGGAGGTGACCGGGGCCAACGTGCTCGTCGCCATCTTCGCCGAGCGCGAGAGCCACGCCGCCTTCTTCCTGCAAGAGCAGCACATGACCCGCTTCGACGCGGTCAACTATATCAGCCACGGCATCGCCAAGCGGGCCGGCATGTCGGAGACGCGCACCGTGCGCGGGGTGGACGACGACGCGGCCACGGTCGAGGGCGGCGACGAGAAGAAGCGCGGGGCCGATGCGCTCGAGATCTACTGCATCAACCTCAACCAGAAGGCCCGCGCCGGCCGCATCGATCCCTTGATCGGACGCGGGCCGGAGATCCAGCGCACCATCCAGGTTCTGTGCCGCCGCCAGAAGAACAACCCGCTCTTCGTCGGCGATCCCGGCGTCGGCAAGACGGCGATCGCCGAGGGCCTGGCGCGCCGCATCGTCATGGGCGACGTGCCGGAGGTGCTGGGCGATTCCACCATCTTCCAGCTCGACATGGGCGCGTTGCTCGCCGGCACGCGTTATCGCGGCGATTTCGAGGAGCGGCTCAAGGCGGTGATGCGCGAGATCGAGGCCTATCCCGGCGCCATCATGTTCATCGACGAGATTCATACCGTGATCGGGGCCGGGGCCACCTCGGGCGGCGCCATGGATGCGTCGAACCTGCTCAAGCCCGCGCTTCAGTCGGGCACGCTCCGCTGCATCGGCTCGACCACCTACAAGGAATACCGCCAGCATTTCGAGAAGGATCGGGCGCTGGTGCGGCGGTTCCAGAAGATCGACGTCAACGAGCCGTCGGTGCCCGACGCGATCGAGATCTTGAAGGGGCTCAAGCCCTATTTCGAGGACTTCCACCGCGTGCGCTACACGAGCCAGGCGATCAAGTCGGCGGTCGAGCTGTCGGCGAAGTACATCCACGACCGCAAGCTGCCCGACAAGGCGATCGACGTGATCGACGAGACCGGCGCGTCGCAAATGCTGGTGCCCGAGCGGCAGCGCCGCAAGATCATCGGCGTCAAGGAGGTCGAGTCCACGATCGCCACCATGGCCCGCATTCCGCCCAAGACGGTGTCGAAGACCGATACCGAGGTGCTGCGGGCGATCGACCAGGATTTGAAGCGCGTGGTGTTCGGACAGGACCGGGCGATCGAGGCGCTGGCGGCCGCGATCAAGCTGTCGCGCGCCGGCTTGCGCGAGCCCGGAAAGCCGATCGGCTGCTACATGTTCTCGGGGCCGACCGGTGTCGGCAAGACCGAGGTTGCGCGCCAGCTCGCGCTGCTCCTCGGCGTCGAGCTGCTCCGCTTCGACATGAGCGAATATATGGAGCGCCACACCGTGTCGCGGCTGATCGGCGCGCCGCCCGGTTATGTCGGCTTCGATCAAGGCGGGCTGCTCACCGACGGCGTCGATCAGCACCCCCATTGCGTGCTCCTGCTCGACGAGATCGAGAAGGCCCATCCCGACCTGTTCAACATCCTGTTGCAGGTGATGGATCACGGCAAGCTCACCGACCACAACGGCAAGCGCGTCGATTTCCAGAACGTCATCCTCATCATGACGACCAACGCCGGCGCGAGCGAACTCGCCAAGGCCGCGATCGGCTTCAACCGGTCCAAGCGCGAGGGCGACGACGAGGAGGCGATCAACCGCATGTTCACGCCAGAGTTCCGCAACCGGCTCGATGCAGTCATCGCCTTCGCCAGCCTCACGCCCGAGGTGATCGCCCAGGTGGTGGAGAAGTTCGTGTTCCAGCTCGAAGCGCAGCTCGGCGATCGCAACATCACCATCGAGTTGACGCCGGAGGCCAATACGTGGCTGGCCGAGCGGGGCTACGACGACAAGTTCGGCGCGCGGCCGCTCGCCCGCGTCATCCAGGAGCAGATCAAGAAGCCGCTCGCCGAAGAAATCCTGTTCGGCGCGCTCAAAGATGGCGGCATCGTTCGCGTCCTGGTCGAGGAGAAGGGGTCCGACAAGATGCTCGGCTTCGAGTATCTGAAGCCCGATGCGCCGGTGAAACCCCGCGATCCCGAGGAGAGCGAGGATGAGGCCCCCGGCGACGGCACGCCCAAGGGACCGCCGAAATCCGGCGGGCCCAAGTCGCGCGGCAAACGCGGGCCCCGCAAGCCCAAGCCCGCGCGTGACCGGAGCGTCGGCGCGAGCCTCGTGCCCAAGGTTCCCCTCGGCTCGAAATAGCGGGCTTCTTTAGCTTGGTTTCGTTCTTTCCCTCTCCCCGTGTGGGAGAG
>DATEMT010000071.1:0-4842 GCA_035275445.1 Methyloceanibacter sp.
CCGTCGCCGTCGACGCGCGTGAGCACGATGCCGGTCAACGCCACGCGCGCGTCGAAGCTCTTGGCGAGATTGACCGCGTCCTGGCCGGTGAGCGCGTCGGCGACGAGCAGCGTCTCATGCGGGCGCGCGATCGTCTCGATCGAAGCGGTCTCCGCCATCAGCTCTTCGTCGATATGAGTGCGGCCCGCGGTGTCGAGCAGAAGAACGTCGAAGCCGCCGCGCCTGGCGGCGTCGACCGCGCGCTTGGCGATCGCCGCCGGGCTTTCGCCGGTGACGATCGGCAGTGTGGCGACATCGGTCTGCTCGCCCAAAACCCGAAGCTGCTCCTGCGCCGCCGGTCGCCTGGTGTCGAGCGAGGCCATCAGCACTTTCTGCTTGTCGCGCGTTTGAAGCCGCTTGCCGAGTTTCGCGGTGGTGGTGGTCTTGCCCGAGCCTTGCAGTCCGACCAGCATCATCACGACGGGGGGCGTTGCGGCGAGATCGATCGCTTGCGCGTCCGACCCCAGCACCCGCACGAGCTCGTCATGGACGATCTTGACGACCATCTGGCCCGGCGTGATCGAGCGCACTACCTCCTGGCCGACCGCCTTCGCCTTCACGGCTTCGGTGAAGTCGCGGACCACGTCGAGCGCGACATCGGCTTCGAGCAGCGCGCGGCGCACCTCGCGCATGGCCTCGGCGACGTCGGTCTCGGTCAGCGCACCTTTGCGGGTGAGCTTGTCGAGGATGGCGCCAAGCCTTTCCGACAGGCTCTCGAACATCAGTCTCGCTCTCTGGCTATGCGTCGTTCCAAATCGATCACCACACAAACACCAAACGCACCCGAGGGCGCATCGCGCTGTCGGGTGTTGACCCCCCTGCCTCCCGATATAGGCGCGACTTCAGCGCGTATCATGTGCAGGGCGGCGGCTCGCATGACGGAGCGGCCGTGAATTTCGCCGGGAATGTCGGCGAGGAGAGGGCCTAAGTCAAGCGTGCCGTTCGATAGCGCTAATGCGGGAGCGACTGCGAGAAGGCGTTGATGACGATGATCCCGGCGATGATGAGGGCAAGGCCGAGGAGCGCCGGCGCGTCGAGCGCCTGCTTGAACCAGAACCATCCGATCAGGGCGAGCAGGGTAATCCCGACGGCCGACCATATGGCGTAAGCGATGCCAACCGGGATGGTTCGCAAGCTGAGCGCGAGGAAGAAGAAGCAGATCGGATAGGAGACAACGGTCACCAGCGTCGGAACGAGGCGGGTAAAGGTGTCGGAGGCCTTCAGAGCCGTGGTTCCGATCACCTCGAAGATGATCGCGGCGGTGAGGTAGAGATACGGCGCGGCGAGGGTCACGGGGCTCACTCCTCGGTTGGCGAAACCGGCTTCGGCAGGATATGCGCGAGCGTAACGGCGAGGTCGAGAAGCGCCTCGTCGCCGCCCTTCCAGGCAATGAATGACAGTCCGATGGGGCAGCCCGCCGCCTCGGTCGCAGGGATCGAAATCTGCGGCAAGCCGGCGTGCCCGGCGAGACAGGTATAGCCGAGCGTCTCGTTGCGGAACTCGGCGAAGGACGCGCCGTCGGGGATGTCGCGCTCGGGCGGCAGCGTCGGCGTCGTCGGCAGAACGATCATGGTTCCCGGCCGCATATGCGCGTTGGCGCGTTCGGCAATCTCGTCGCGCAGATGGCGCGCGGCCTCGGCCTCGGAAGCGGTGATCTCGGCCGCGGCGGCGAAGCGTTCCTTGATGCCGGGTCCAAGCGCGACATCGTGGGATTGAATGAAGGGGAGCAGCGTCGATTGCAGCTCGAAGCCCTGGATGATGCGGAAAGCGTTGCGCCACTCGTCGATCGCCGGGCCGATCACGTCGCGGTGCTCCGGAACCGGCAGCGCCGGGCCCAGTCGCGCCAGCACGTTCCACAGCGCCTGATCGGCGCTCGCTTCGGCGTGGCCGAACAAATCCTCGGCAAGCAGCAAGCGTTCGACCTTGGCCTCGACGCCTTCGCCTTCGAGCAGCACGTGGCCGACCTTGCGGAACAGCTCGGCGTCGCGTGCGAGAAAGCCGACCGTGTCGTAGCTCGGCGCCATCGGCGTCGCGCCTTCGGTGGCGATGCGGCCGAAGCTCGGCCTCAAGCCATAGAGCCCGGTGAAGGACGCCGGCACCCGGATCGAACCGGCGGTGTCGCCGCCGAGGGCGAAGTCGCACATTTCGGCGGCGACGGCCGCGGCAGCGCCGCAGGACGACCCTCCGGTCACGCGCTCCGGCGCGCGGGGATTGACCGGCTGGCCGTAATGAACGTTGGAGCCGAGCACGCTGTAGAAGAACTCATCGCAGATGGTGATGCCGGTGCAGGTCGCGCCGGCCTCGAGCAGGCGGAGGATCGCGCGCGCGGTCGTCGTAGCCGGCGCGGCATCGGCGTAATAGACCGGATTGCCGACCCCGACCTTCCGGCCGGCGATGGCGAAGAGGTCCTTGACCATGAAGGTGAGGCCCGCAAGCGGTCCGTCGGCGCTTCCGGCGAGCGGCTCGGTCAGCGTATGAGGGACGAGGGCGTGAACCGGGTCTTCAGCAGGAACTGAGGTCATGTCGCCAAACGATGCCTTGCCGCGGGGGAAAGCGATTACTCTCTATAGCACACGGGCGATTGAGCGATTGTGTCGGGGGAAGGGCTGAGGTGAGCGCAGTGGACGGATCGGGGCGGGGCCTTCCCCGCGCGGTGTGGGCGCTCGGTCTCACGTCGCTGCTGATGGATACGTCTTCCGAGCTGATCCACGGGCTGCTCCCGGTCTTCCTCGTGGTCACGCTCGGCGCGAGCGCAACCGCGCTCGGGGTCATCGAGGGCATCGCCGAGGCCACGGCGCAAATTTCCCGCGTCTTCTCCGGCTGGCTTTCCGATGCGCTCGGGCGGCGCAAGGCCCTGACCGTGCTGGGCTACGGTCTCGCCGCCGCGACCAAGCCGCTGTTCCCGCTCGCCAACTCCATCGGGCTCGTGCTGGCGGCGCGGTTCCTCGATCGCATCGGCAAGGGGATCCGGGGCGCGCCGCGCGATGCGCTGGTCGCCGACGTGACGCCTGCCGCCGTGCGCGGCGCGGCCTTCGGCTTGCGCCAGTCGCTCGACACGATCGGCGCCGCGCTCGGGCCCGCCTTGGCGATCGGCCTGATGTATCTCTTCAACGACGACATCCGCACCGTGCTCTGGTTCGCGACAATCCCCGCGATCCTTGCCGTCGCCGTCCTCGTCTTCGGGGTGAAGGAGCCAGGGCGCGTGCCGGCGAAAGCGCGGGCGCCGCTCAAGATCGAGGAGATCGGCGCGCTTGGGCCCGCCTATTGGCTCGTCGCCGCCGCGGGCGCGGTGTTCACCTTGGCGCGCTTCAGCGAGGCCTTCCTCGTCATCCGCGCAACCGATGCCGGGCTCGCCCTCGCCCTCGCGCCGGCAGTCATCGCGGTGATGAGCCTTGTCTATGCGGCGAGCGCCTACCCGGCAGGCCGGCTCCAGGACCGGATCGGCGGACGCCCGCTCCTCGTCTGCGGCCTTGCCGCGCTCATCGCCGCCGACCTCGTTCTTGCCTATGCCCCATCGCTTCCGGCCGTTTTTATCGGCGTCGGGCTTTGGGGCCTGCATATGGGCCTCACCCAAGGGGTGCTCGCGGCGCTGATCGCGGCAACCGCGCCGGAGCGCCTGCGCGGCACGGCATTCGGCCTATTTGGGCTGATCTCCGGGCTCGCTGCGCTGATCGCGAGCGTGCTCGCCGGGCTCTTATGGGACCGGATCGGCGCCGGCGCGACCTTCCTCGCTGGCGCCGCCTTCGCCGCCATCGCGCTGCTCGCGTTCCTGCTGAGGCCTGGCGGCGCTGGAAAGAGCGGGGGCGCGCGCCCTATATAGCGGCAGAGCGAGGCGCCATGCAGGCTGACGCGATCAGGTTCCGCAAGATGAACGGGCTCGGCAACGATTTCGTCGTGCTGGACGCGCGCGCCTCGGCGATCAGCCTCTCGCCCGAGGCGGTCCGCGCCATCGCCGACCGGAAAGAGGGCATCGGCTGCGACCAGGTCGTTGCGCTCGAACCCTCAGCCAGGGCCGATGCCTTCATGCGCATCTGGAACGCCGATGGCGGCGAGGTCGGCGCCTGCGGCAACGCTGCGCGCTGCGTCGCGGCACTGCTCGCCGACGAGCGCGGCGTGCCGCGCATCAGCATCGAGACCCAGAGCGGGGTGATCGGCGCCACGGTCAACGACGATCGCAGCGTCACCATCGACATGGGCGCGCCGCGCTTCGCCTGGAGCGAGATTCCGCTCGCCAAGCCCTTCGCCGATACCAACGCGATCGCGGTCGAACCGGCCGGCGACCCGGCGCTCGGCGCGGCGTCCGTGGTCAATGTCGGCAATCCGCATTGCCTCTTCTTCGTCGCCGACGTGGATGCCCACGACCTTGCCCGGCTCGGACCCAAGCTCGAACGCCACAAGCTCTTTCCCGAGCGCGCCAATATCTCGCTCGTCCAGGTGCTCGGGCCGTCGCATCTGAAGCTCCGCACCTGGGAGCGGGGCGCAGGGCTGACGCGGGCTTGCGGGACGGCCGCGTGCGCGGCTGCCGTCGCCGCGGCGCGGCGCGAGCTTTCCGGCCGCAAGGTCACGGTAAGCTTGCCCGGCGGCGACCTTGTCATCGCGTGGCGCGAGAAGGACGGCCATATCCTGATGACCGGCCCTTACGCCCTCGATTACGAGGACACGCTGCCCGCGCTCCTGTTGCAGCCGGCGCGCGTTTGAATCCGCGAGACACATCGTCATCCCCCGGGCTAGACCCGGGGGTCCATTCCGTTGCGCCACGGCGTATCTGCAGGTCACGGAATGGATGCCCGGATCAGTCCGGGC
>DATEMT010000072.1:0-2011 GCA_035275445.1 Methyloceanibacter sp.
GTTCCCACGCGTTACTCACCCGTCTGCCACTGTCCACCACCCGAAGGTGGCTTCTCGTTCGACTTGCATGTGTTAGGCCTGCCGCCAGCGTTCGTTCTGAGCCAGGATCAAACTCTTAAGTTGAGAATTCGATTCTGACATGTCCCTGGATGGAATCTTCCAGGGGGTCGCTGCGTTTTGACGAGTTCCCAACAAGCATGAAACGACGCAATCCTTTCGGATCGCGCGCAACACGCCTATTGGCTTATGAAAACGCAAGACCGTCAGAGTCTCGTTGCCAGCCTCTTAAGAGAAGGCTGGCACGCAAGGACTCCGCCGTCCGCGTTTCCCTTTCTTCCAATCACAATGTCAAAGAGCCGCCGGGAGTGCGGCGGTTTGCCACCTCCCGAACCCCCGATGGAAGCAAATCCCCCATCCGGAGTCAACGACAGCCGCAGCGTCTCCCGGGATGAACCCAGGTCTGCTCCGCTTCTGTCCGAAGGATCGCGCGGTCGCGTATAGTCCCGCAGGAAGTGGGAACGACCCGCGCGAAGAGTTCATTTAAGGAGCCCCTGACCCGATGTCAAGGGCTGGGTAACCGTAGCGGAGGCCCTGTCGCTTTTCCCCTCGATTGTGACCTTGAGGCCACATTCCTGCCCGAATGCGCCGCCACTCTCGTTTCGTTAACGGCGAGGTAACCATACGGGGCTAGGTATGGTTTAGGGAACCCGCCGAATGGGGGATACCTGAAAGACCGAGGACTCTGCAATCGCGCCTGACGCTCCCGTAGATGGCAGCGCAGTTGGTTGGTTCAAGAGCTTCGTGAGGGAAAAAGCCCCTGTCGGCGACGACCCTGCCTCGTTAGAGGGACAGCAACCGCTTCGGTGTTGTCCGCCCGGACGTGAACGGAACTAGCACACGAACAAGCGTGCGGGCGGCGACCGATCGACGGGGGGAATGCGGATTGTTTAGGAGCCGCGGTCGCTTTGCGCGTCGTAAGCTCGGCCAGGCCTTGGTGCCGGTCGCAGCGTCCGGACTCCCATCCATCTTTCTCGGCGAGATTCCCAAAACCGAGCGCAAGCTGCCGCCGGTCTATCTCTGCGAAACGGGCCCCGACGGAGCAAGCTGCCGACTGAAATGGCTGGCCAACACCTGTGTTGCCGGCATGGTCGGCGTTTGCCTCATCGGGGTCGCGATCTACGCCTCGCTCAATATGGGCGACGGTTCGGGCATGGTGAGCTCGATCAAGCGGGCAAGCCTCGCCGCGCTGCAGCCGATGCGCTCCGCCACGCTGGCCAAAGACGGCCAGAGCGCCAACGGCCAGAAAGAAGACCGCATCCAGATGACCGCGGCGGGCTTCGCCAGCCGTCAAGTGATCCACGACACCGTCATCGAGCGGCAAGGCAGCCGCGAGTTCATCACCATCAAACCTTATCTGCGCATCGTCGCCGGGCTCGCCACCGAGCTGCCGGCCGACGCCGACGAGGCGCCGCCGTTCAATCCCTTCAAGCTTTATTCCGACTCCACCCCGGTTGGCGCCGGCGGCGAGACCGACGACGCGCCGCAGGCGGTGAGCCTCAAGGTCATCGACGTGCCGGGCGGGATCCTGCCGCAATCGGACGGCGTCGAGCTGAGGCCCGACGAGGTCAGCCGGCTGGTGGCAGAGGCCGCCGAGAATTTCGCCTATGCCGAGGCCGCGGACCAGACCGGCGCGATCGGCACCGGCGACGGGCAGCTGATCAACGCCGCCTATCATCCCGAAGACGGGCTCGGCCTTGCCCCGTCGCCGCACACCACCGTGATTCACAAATCGGCCGACGATGCCGCCGGCGAGGACGACGATTTCGACGAGCTGCTGGCCGGGGCCGAGACCAAAACGCTCAAGGTCGGCAGCGGCGACACGCTGATGAGCCTATTCACCAAGGCCGGCACCGAGCCGACCGAGGCGCAGCAGATGATCGAGGCATTCGCCGCGATCTTCACCGCCAAGGATCTCAAATCAGGTCAGGAGCTCCGCTTCTCGATGGTGCCG
>DATEMT010000073.1:0-2953 GCA_035275445.1 Methyloceanibacter sp.
CGCCATGAAGATGCTCGGCACGATGTTCTTCCTCGCGGTGGCGCTTCTTGCTCTCGCCGGATGCCCCGAGAAAAAACCAGAAGGCGAAAGCCCCGCTTCGGCAACCGCCGCGACCGCATCGCCCAAGCCGGGCGGTTCGGCCCCCGCCAAGGGCGGTTGGTAAGAAACGCACCGGCGATCGAGATCGAACGGCATTCTTTCGTTTCTTTGTCGCCCGGTGGTGCGATACCGGCGTACATACGATCGATGCGTCTCATCACGGCCCACAAGGTTCTGATCTCGGCGGCGCTCGTCTTGTCGCTCCTCCTCACGGCGCGTGCCGGGTTCCAATTCGCTGCAAATCACGACAAATCGGCGGTGGTCTCCGTCGGTGGCGGCCTCGCGTTGTCGGCAGCGCTGGCGCTCTACCTGCGCTCGCTTTGGCGCAAGTGAACGGCGTTCGCCGGCCGTCATCGAGACGAAGCCCGAACCCTTTCGTCTCAATTCGAGCCTTTCTTGCGCAGAGGAAGCCGTGTAGGGTGTTGCGCTGGAAGTGGACGAGGTAGAGCCCCGTCGACGATGGCGGGCGGAGGGTTATGACGATGGTTTCGAATTATTGGAGAGTTGTCTCTTGGCCCATATTGGTGACTGCACTCGGTTCGCCGCTGCTCATGGACTGCGGCAAGCTGCCCGGCGTTCCTGGCGTGCCGAACATTCCCGGGGCTGGCAGCTGTCCCGACATGGCCAACGTCGACGCCGTTGCGAACTTCGATTGGCAAAAGGAATTCAAACTCGACGCCTCGGCCTCCGGCAAGCTCAAGGGCGGCCTCTCAGCGGCAATCAACCTGAAGGCCCTCGCGGCCGAGGTCGACGGCGATCTCAAGGTCGGATGCGGCAACCTCGCCAAGGACCTCGGTGCCACCGGTGAATTCGCCGACGGCAAGGCTGCCTGCGAGGCGGCCGTCAAGATCATGGGCGAAGTGCGCGCGAAGATGGGCGCTAGCGCCAAGGCTTCGCTCGTCGTTCAGCCCCCGCGCTGCTCGGCGTCGATGGACGCCTACGCAGACTGCGCCGGCAAGTGCGATGTAACGGCGACGGGCGGCAAGGCCGAAGTGAAGTGCGAAGGTGGCGAGCTCTCGGGCACCTGCGACGCCAAATGCGAAGGCAAGTGCGAGCTCACGGCAGCCGCAACTTGCGAAGGCACTTGCGAAGGTTCCTGTGACGCTCACTTCCAGGGCACCTGCCAAGGCAACTGCGCCGGCAAATGCGACGGCAAAGACAGCAAGGGCGAGTGCAAGGGCAAGTGCGACGGATCCTGCGACGCGGCCGGCAAAGGCGAGTGCAAAGGCAAGTGCGGCGGCTCGTGCCAGCTCAAGGGCTCGGGTAAATGCGAAGGCCAGTGCTCGGGCAAGTGCTCGGTCGAGATGAAGGCGCCGAAGTGCAGCGGCAACGTGACGCCCCCGAAAGTCAGCGCCGAGTGCAAGGCGAGCTGCGACGCGAAGGTGTCCGGCAAGCTCGAGTGTTCGCCTGCCAAGGTGGCGCTCAAGATCGACGGCTCGGCCGACGCCGCGGTGACGGCCAAGTACAAGGCTGCCATCGAGAAGAACCTCCCGGCCATCCTCAAGATCGCCATCGGGTTCAAAGACAAGGCCGAAACGATCGCGGGCAGCGTCCAGACCGTCGTTGACGGCGCTCAAGGCACAGTCAAGGCCGCCGCCTCGGGTAGCCCGATGACGGGCGCGGCCCTCACGGCCTGCGTGGCGTCGCCCTTCAAGGGCGCCATCGACGCGGCAGCGAGCCTCAAGGCGAGCGTCAAGGTCTCCGTCGACGTGAAGGCCAGTGCCTCGGCGAGCGGCAGCGCGTCGGGCAAGGCGGGCTGAAGTAACCGCTCAGCAACACGCGCGCGCCCCGCTGGCGGCCGAGACATTCGGCTACTGGCGGGGCGTCTGCTTTTGTCCGGCGAAAACCACGGCGCGCGTCTTGGAGACGCCCCAAGGCTGAACGATCGCATGTTCGTGCGGCAGATCCCACAGTACGAGGTCGGCTTCGTAGCCCGGCGCGATGATCCCCACGCGATCGCCGAGCCCGAGGGCAAACGCCGCCTCGCGGGTCGCCCCGAGCAGCGCTTCTTCGGGCGTCATCCCATAGGCGCGCACGGCGAGCGCCAGCGCGAGGGGCAAGCTCTCGCTCGGCGCCGTACCCGGGTTGGCGTCGCTCGCCACCACCATCGCCACCCCCGCTCTGCGCATGAGCGACACCGGAGGCGGGGGATCGCCGAGCGTGAAGCTCGCGAGCGGCAAGAGCACGGCGCGGGTTCCGCTGGCCGCCATCGCCTCGAGATCGCCCCGTGAGACATGTTCGAGGTGATCGGCGCTCTTGGCCCCCACGCGCGCGGCGAGCTGCGCTCCGCCGACGTCCGCGAATTGGCCCGCGTGGAGACGAACGCCCACGCCGGCCTCGGCGGCAGCGAGCGCGATGGCCTCGGCCTCGAGCGGCGTGAAGGCGTTCTCGTCCACGTAGGCGTCGACGAACTGCATGAGATCTTGCACGGCGAACGCGCGCACCCGCTCCGCCGCCGCGGCAACGTATTCGGTTCGACGGTCCGCCATGGCACGAGGCAGGGCGTGGAGCGCGAGATACGTGGAGACGACCCGCGCGACGTCGCGCTCTCGCGCCACCTGGATGATGGCGTCGAGCTGCTTTTTCTCGCCGGCCTCGTCGAGCCCGTAGCCGCTCTTGACCTCGACGGTGGTGACGCCGAGCGAGCTCATGCGAAAAAGCCGCGCCCTGAGCGCGCTCGCGATTTGCTCGACCGACGCGGCCGCGATGGCCGCAGCCGAAGCCGCGATGCCGCCGCCCGCGCGGGCGAACTCCTCGATCGCCTGCTGCTCGCCCGCGGTGAACAGACCGGGGCTGGTGGTGTCGCCGCGGTTCAGCGACGACGCCTGCCAGAAGAAGATCGCGTCGTACTGCG
>DATEMT010000074.1:0-5403 GCA_035275445.1 Methyloceanibacter sp.
GCCTCCGCTATAGGTTTGCACCTCGGCCATGAATGCGGCTCCTTCCAGCCAAAACGCTTTGCACTATCCCGCGAACCCGCTAGAAACCCGCGCGGAACCGAGCGTGTCACGGGCGCGCGCGGCGATCAACCCGAAGGAAGCGCCATGACCGCCATCACGACCATCCTCGGCCGGGAAATCCTCGACAGTCGCGGCAACCCGACGGTTGAGGTCGATGTCGTGCTCGAAGACGGCCACCATGGCCGCGCCGCGGTCCCGTCCGGCGCCTCGACCGGGGCGCACGAAGCGCATGAGCTTCGCGACGGCGGCGCCCGCTACGGCGGCAAGGGTGTCAAGAAGGCGGTCGAAGCCGTCAATGGCGAGATCCGCAAGGCGCTCGCAGGCGTCGATGCCGCCGATCAGCGCGGGCTCGACCGGCGTTTGTGCGAGCTCGACGGCAGCGAGAACAAGAAGCGGCTCGGCGCCAACGCCATTCTCGGCACCTCGCTCGCCGCCGCCAAGGCGGAAGCCGCATCGCAAGGTCTTCCGCTCTACGCTTACGTCGGCGGGGAGGGGGCGAGCCTTCTGCCCGTGCCGATGATGAACATCGTCAATGGTGGGGCGCATGCCGATAATCCCATCGACTTCCAGGAATTCATGATCGTGCCGGTCGGTGCAGCAAGCCTCGCCGAGGCGGTGCGGATGGGCGCGGAAATCTTCCACGCGCTGCGCAAGGCGCTCAAGAGCGCCGGCCACAACACCGCGGTCGGCGACGAGGGCGGCTTTGCGCCCAATCTCGCCTCGACCCGCGATGCGCTCGACTTCGTCATGGCCGCCATCAGGGACGCGGGGTTCAGGCCGGGCGACGACACCTATCTTGCCCTCGACGTTGCCGCGACCGAGCTGTTCGAAGGCGGCCGCTATGCGCTGAAGGGCGAGAACCGCACGCTGACCGCCGGTGAGCTCATCGCCTATTACGGCGAGCTTGTCGCCAACTACCCGATCTTCTCGATCGAAGACGGGATGAGCGAGGACGATTGGGAGGGTTGGCTCGGCCTCACGCAGGCGCTCGGCAATCGCGTCCAGCTCGTGGGCGACGATCTCTTCGTCACCAATGTTGCGCGGCTGAAGCAGGGCATCGACCGGGGCATCGCCAATGCCATCCTGGTCAAGGTGAACCAGATCGGCACGCTGTCCGAAACGCTCGACGCCGTGCGCATGGCGCAAGAGGCGGGCTATGCCGCCGTCATGTCGCACCGTTCCGGCGAGACCGAGGACGCCACCATCGCCGACCTCGCGGTTGCCACCAATTGCGGGCAGATCAAGACCGGCTCGCTCGCGCGCTCCGACCGCGTGGCGAAGTACAACCAGTTGATCCGCATCGAGGAAGAATTGGGGCCAAAGGCCCGTTATGCCGGCCGGTCGGTGCTGAAGGTCTCACGGTAACGGCCGCTTAACGGCTCGCGCGCAGACTTATCGGCGATGCGGCTCACCTCTTTCATTTTTCCGCTCCTGGCTTTAGGCGCGGCCGGCTATTTCGTCTATCACCTCCAGATCGGCGATCACGGCCTTGCCGCGCGCACCGAGCTTCAGGGGCGGAAGGACGTGCTCCAAGGCGAGCTCGCGGGCCTCAAAGAGGTGCGGCAGAGGCTCGAGCGCGACGTGTCCCTGCTTCGCCCCGAGAGCCTCGATCCCGACATGCTCGATGAACGTGCGCGCGCGATCCTCAACCTCGCGAACCAAGACGATCTCGTCATGCTCAAGCGCCGGCCGCCTGTGGCCGATCCGGTCGAGGCGAAGAAGCGCTAAACCCGTTCTTGGGATTTCCGGCTCGTGCTAGCCTTGGGCGAATCCGAGGCTTGCATGAAGGAGTAGAAGTCCCGTGGCCACGCCAAGCCTGACCCAAGGCGCCGCCAATCTGTGGCTCGGCGACGGCGATCGGCCAAACCCGCCGGGGCGCCCGACCCTCACGCCCGAGCAGGAGCTTTCAGCCTATCGTCTCATGCTCCTGATCCGCAGGTTCGAGGAGAAGGCCGGTCAGCTTTACGGCATGGGCTATATCGGCGGCTTCTGCCACCTCTATATCGGTCAGGAAGCCGTGGTCGCCGGCATGCAGATGACCATCGCCGAGGGCGACCAGGTCATCACCGCCTATCGCGATCACGGCCACATGCTTGCTTCCGGCATGGAGCCGAAGCGCGTCATGGCCGAACTCACCGGGCGCCGCCACGGTTATGCCAAGGGCAAAGGCGGCTCGATGCACATGTTTTCGGTCGAGAAGGGTTTCTACGGCGGCCACGGCATCGTCGGCGCGCCGGCGCCGCTCGGCACCGGGCTTGCCTTTGCCAACAAATATCGCGGCAACGACCGCGTCTGCCTCACCTTCTTCGGCGAGGGCGCGGCCAACCAGGGCCAGGTCTATGAGAGCTTCAACATGGCCTCGCTATGGAAGCTTCCCGTGATCTACGTCATCGAGAACAACCACTACGCCATGGGAACGTCGGTCGAGCGCGCCAGCGCGCGCGCCGAGGAGCTGTACCATCGCGGCTCGGTCTTCGGCATTCCCGGCGAGCAGGTTGACGGCATGGACGTGGCGTCGGTGAAAGCGGCGGGCGACCGCGCCGTGGCAGGGGCAAGGCGCGGGGAGGGGCCGAAGATTCTCGAACTCCTCACCTACCGTTATCGCGGCCATTCGATGTCGGACCCGGCCAAGTACCGTACGCGCGAGGAAGTGCAGGAGATGCGCGAGCATCGCGATCCGATCGAGCTTCTCCGCAATCGCATCCTTGCCTCGGGCCGCGCGAGCGAAGCCGATTTGAAGGAGGTCGACCGCGCCGTGCGGGGCATCGTCACCGAGGCGGCCGAGTTCGCGCAGGCCGATCCCGAGCCCGATCCTTCCGAGCTTTCCACCGACGTGACGGCGAGTTGAGCGAGTCCGGCCGAGTCTGATGCCAACCGAGATCCTCATGCCGGCGCTGTCTCCCACCATGGAAGAGGGGAAGCTCGCCAAATGGCTGGTGCGCGAAGGCGATCCCGTACGCGCCGGCGATGTCATCGCTGAAATCGAAACCGACAAGGCGACGATGGAGGTCGAGGCCGCCGAGGACGGACGGGTGGGCACGATCCTCGTGCCCGAGGGCACCGAGCACGTGAAGGTCAACCGCCCGATCGCGCTCCTCATGGCCGACGGCGAGGAGGTCGCAGACGCGCGTGCGCCCGCCGCTTACGAAACGGCCGCGACGCTGCGCGCCGTAGAACCTTCGCTTGATCTCGGCGAGACGCCGCCGCTCGTGGAAGAGGCGCCGGCCGGCCCGCAGATTGCCCCGGAAGAACCGGGGCCTGAGCCCGAACTCCCGCCGGGAACGGCGATGGTCAAGCTCTCGGTGCGCGAGGCGCTGCGCGACGCCATGGCCGAGGAGATGAGGGCCGACCCCGCGGTCTTCGTCATCGGCGAGGAAGTCGGCGAGTACCAAGGGGCCTACAAGGTGACGCAAGGGTTGCTCGATGAGTTCGGTCCCACCCGCGTCGTCGATACGCCCATCACCGAGTACGGCTTCGCCGGGGTGGGCGTCGGCGCGGCCTTTGCCGGGCTGAAACCCATTGTCGAATTCATGACGTGGAACTTCGCCATGCAAGCGATCGACCACATCATCAACTCGGCCGCGAAGACGCTCTACATGTCGGGCGGAAAGATGCGCTGCCCGGTCGTATTCCGCGGGCCGAACGGCGCTGCGGCGCGCGTCGCCGCCCAGCACAGCCAGGACTTTTCGAGCTGGTACGCTCACGTGCCGGGGCTGAAAGTGATCGCGCCCTACACCGCCGCCGACGCCAAGGGCCTGCTCAAGGCGGCGATCCGCGATCCCGGACCCGTGGTGTTCCTCGAAAACGAAATTCTCTACGGCCAGAGTTTCGAGGTACCGGACCTTGCCGATTTCGTCCTGCCGATCGGCAAGGCGCGGATCGCGCGCGCCGGCAAGCACGCCACGATCGTCTCGTTCTCGCGCGGCATGGCTTACGCGCTCGAC
Organism: Methyloceanibacter sp.; assembly: GCA_035275445.1. Taxonomy (GTDB): domain Bacteria; phylum Pseudomonadota; class Alphaproteobacteria; order Rhizobiales; family Methyloligellaceae; genus Methyloceanibacter. The sequence goes on from DATEMT010000074.1 coordinate 4,005, forward strand.
GCCGCCAAGCGCCTTGCCGAGGACGGGATCGAGGCCGAAGTGATCGACCTCCGCACCTTGCGCCCGCTCGACATGGCAACCGTGCTCGCCTCGGTCCGCAAGACCAATCGCCTCGTCACCGTCGAGGAGGGCTGGCCGATCTGCTCGATCGGCTCGGAACTGTGCGCCCACGTCGCAGCGGAAGCCTTCGACCATCTCGATGCGCCGCCGCTAAAAGTAACCGGCGCCGACGTGCCGATGCCTTACGCGGCAAATCTCGAAAAGCTCGCGCTTCCCTCGGTCGATCACGTGATCGCCGCGGTGAAGTCGGTGTGTTACCGGACGTGACGCTCATGGCCGATGCAGCGATGGATTGGAGGACGGGCGGGTGCCATTGCGGCGCGGTGCGCTTCGAGGTGCTGGCGCCCGGCGAGGTCGAGGCCAAAGAGTGCAACTGCACGATCTGCCGCAAAGCAGGCTATCTCCATCTGGTCGTCGAGAAGGAGCGCTTCCGCCTCGTTCGGGGCGCGGACGGCATCACCACCTACAGCTTCAACACCGGCACGGCGAAGCATCATTTCTGTTCCGTCTGCGGCGTGAAGAGCTTCTACGTGCCGCGCTCCAAGCCCAACGGCTACAGCGTCAATCTGCGCTGCCTCGATGACGGTCAAGTCCGCATCGCGCGCGTCGTTCCCTTCGACGGCCGCAACTGGGAACAGGCCTTCGCCGCCGCACAAGGGAAGGTGTGAGCCATGGCGGTGCAAATCCTCATGCCGCAGCTCTCGCCGACCATGGAGGAGGGGCGGCTTGCCAAATGGCACGTCAAGGAAGGCGACGCCGTGCGGAGCGGCGACCTGGTGGCGGAGGTCGAGACCGACAAGGCGACGATGGAGGTCGAAGCGGCCGAGGACGGGGTGATCGAGAAACTGCTGCTCGCCGAGGGAACCGAGCACGTGCCCGTCAACCATCCGATCGCGCTGCTCCGGGTGGAAGACGAGGTCGCTCCGCCCCCCGCGACCAAGCCCGAGCCCAAGCCTGAGGCGGCAGCGCGCCCTGAAGCCGCACCGCGCGCCCCGAGCGAGGCGGAACGCGCGTCAAGCCCGGCTCAGGACGGCACGCCCGAGGCGGTGCTGCACCGGATCGCCGAACAGATCAGGCGAAACGGCCGGAGCCGTGGTGGCGATGGCGGCGCCCGCATCTTGGCCTCGCCGCTGGCACGGCGCTTGGCGCGCGAGTTCGGGCTCGAGCTGGGCGCGCTCGCGGGCTCCGGCCCGCACGGCCGTATCGTCAAGGCCGATGTCGAGCGCGCCCAGCGCGACCTCACGCGGCAGCCCGAGCGTTCCGCCGCGGTCGAGCCTAAGCCGCAACCGCCGGAACAACCCCGCGCGACGTCCCGCCCGCAAGAGCTTGTCGCCCGTCG
>DATEMT010000075.1:0-2534 GCA_035275445.1 Methyloceanibacter sp.
TCGATGCGATTCACGAGAAAGACCCACTCGACGTCGTCCTCATCACCGGCGACATGACCGACGCCGGCATTTCGAGCGAATGGGCCGCGTTCATGGACGCACTCGCCGCACACCCCGCGCTTGCCGAGCGCACGCTGACGCTTCCCGGCAACCACGATCTCAACATCGTCGATCGCTCCAACCCCGCTCGCCTCGACCTCCCCACCAGCCCGAACCGCCCCTTGCGCCAGTTGCGAACGCTCTCGGCCATGGACGCGGTCCACGGCGCGCGCGTGCGCGTGGTCGATCGCGTCGCGGGGCGCGTGGGCGGCACCTTGACCGAGTTCCTCAAACCTCATCGCGCCGCCATCGTGCGTTTCGCCGACATGGCCCAACCGCGATTCTCGAACGCCATCCCCGACCTGTGGGCTGAGGCCTTCCCCATGGTCCTCCCGCCGAAAGAGGAGGACGGTCTCGGCATCATCCTGTTGAACTCGAACGCCGACACGCATTTCTCCTTCACCAACGCGCTCGGCATGGTTTCGGCCGAACAGATGCTCGCATTCGACGTCGTCGCTTCCGCCTATCCCCGCGCGACCTTTATCGTCGCCCTGCATCATCACCTGATGGAGTACCCGTGGGCCGCGAAGCAGCTTTCGATGCGCGTCGGCACCGCCCTCATCAACGGCAATTGGTTCGTGCGCCGGATGATGCCGCTCTCCGACCGCGTCATTCTCATGCACGGGCATCGGCATGTGGACTGGATCGGCCATTGCGGCGGGTTGAGGATCGTCTCGGCGCCGTCCCCGGTAATGGAGGCGACCGACGACCAGGAGACGGCCTTCTATATCCACACGCTCGCGGTCGATGATAGCGGCAAGCTCCGCCTGCTCGACCCCGATCGCATCGTCGTGCCGGGCGATGGCGCCAAGACAAGGCGTCGAGGCTCTTGAGCGAGCCGGGTTGACAGGACTGCGTTTAAGCCCTTGAGAGTGTCGAAATTCGCCGCGGGGCGCACCCCCCGCTTCTTGGACAGCGACCGCATGCACGAGCCCGTGACGAGGCAGGCAATCTCCGTTCCGCCCGAATGGGCGCCGCAGAAGGCGATCTGGACCGCCTGGCCTGCGAATGAAGAGGAGTGGAACGGCGATCTCGACAGCCCCCGCCGCGAGGTGGCGGCGCTCGTTCGCGCGCTTCACCCCTCAAATCGCGTGCGCTTGCTCGTGGCGGGCGCCGAAGCGCAAGAATCGGCGCGCGCGGCGGTCGGGGACACGGCCGAGCTCGTTCCCGCCCGCTACGGCGATATCTGGCTGCGCGACACCGGCCCGGTCTTCGCGCGGACGCCGGACGGCCCCCTCGCCCTCAGATTCATGACCAATGGCTGGGGCGGCAAGTTCGAACTCCCTGACGACGCCATTGTCGGCCACGAGATCGCCCGTCTTGCCGGCACGCCCGTCCGCAGCTTCGATTTCGTTCTCGAAGGCGGCGCCGTCGAGCATGACGGCGAAGGCACCTTGCTCGCCACCCGCGAAACCCTGCTCAACGCAAACCGCAACGGCTGGAGCGAGAGCCAAGCCGAAATGGCGCTGCGCCAAGCCTTCGGCGCGCGAAAGATCGTCTGGATCGAGCGCGGCCTTCGCAACGACCACACCGACGGGCATATCGACGTGCTCGCCCGTTTCGTCGGACCCGGGCGCGTCGTATGCCAATCGCCATTTGGCGCCGACGATCCCAATGCCGACATTCTGGAGGAGATCGCGCGCACGCTCGAGGCCGCGACCGATGCCTCGGGGCGCCGCTTCGACATCGTCCGCATTCCGAGCCCGGGCCTCGTCGTGGGCGGATCGGGCGAGGTTGTGCCCGCCTCGCACATGAATTTCGTCATCGCCAACGGCCTCGTCGTCGTGCCCGTATACGGGACGCCGAGCGGCAACCAGGCTGTCGAGCAATTGCGAGCGGCCTTTCCCGGCCGCGAAATCGTAGGCCTCCCCTCTCGCGGCATTCTCGGCGAGGGTTCGTTCGGCGGCGGGTCGTTTCATTGCATGACGCGAGAGGAGCCGGCGTGATGGGCGCGCGCGATCTCGCCGTTGCCGCCATCCAGGCCTCGTTCGGCCACGACATGGCAGCCAATATCGCCAAGGTCGAGGGTTTGGTGCGCGCGGCTGCGCGGAAAGGCGCCCAAGTGATCCTGCCGCCCGAACTGTTCCAGGGCATCTACTTTCCGACCCGGCAGGACGCGAAATGGTTCGCGACCGCCTATCCCGCGAGCGAGCACCCTTGCGTGCTTGCGCTCGCAAAGCTCGCCAAGGAGCTCGGCGTCGTCATCCCCATCTCGTTCTTCGAGAAAGACGGCCCGCGCTATTTCAACAGCGTTGCCGTCGCCGGCGCGGACGGCGAAATCCTCGGGGTCTACCGCAAGAGCCATATCCCCGACGGACCGGGCTACATGGAGAAATACTACTTCCGCCCCGGCGATACCGGCTTCAAGGCGTGGCGGACGGACGAAGGCACGATCGGCGTCGGCATCTGCTGGGATCAATGGTACCCGGAAGCGG
>DATEMT010000076.1:0-2063 GCA_035275445.1 Methyloceanibacter sp.
CTGCCGGGCAGGTTGCCGCAGGGGTAAATGGTCCGTCAAAGGCGAGAGGGGCCCTTGCCGCAGCTAAAACCGCCAAACTCGGAGATCGATAAGGCCCGCGCGGCGCGGATCGGCTACCGACAGAAATGTGGATAACCGTCGAGGCCGATGAAATAGCCGGTGCGCGGATTGAAGCCCGGGTAGCGCGAGGAGCAATAGGCGTACCAATCGGGCGTCCAGGGCTGCGGACCATAGGAGACAGGCCCATAGTAATAAGGCGGCGGTGGCGCCGGCGGCACGACATAGACTTCGCGGGGGGCGAGCGCGCTGCCGACAACGGCGCCGACGCCGAAGCCAAGAAGCCCCGCGCCCCAGGCATCGCCATGTCCGGCCTCGGCTGGCGCCGGCACGCCAAGCGCAGCCGCGCCGATGAGTGCGGCGGCCGCAACCGATTTCAGGATGCAATTGACCATCGATCTGTCCCCCCTCGAGCGCTCGAAGCATACGGCTGCCGACATGAATCGTCTGTTAAGGCTGAGCGCAGGCACGGGGACGCAGGGGAGTCGCCGGCACAAAAAAAGCCGCCGGGCGCGAAGCCCGGCGGCTCAATCAGTTTGCTGACGCGCGTTCGCTAGTTTGCGAGCTGCACGTTCGCGGCCTGCTTGCCGCGGCCGCGGCGGTCGTCCTCGATCTCGAAGGAGACCTTGTCACCCTCGTTGAGGGCGGGCACGCCCGACCGCTCGAGAGCGGAAGCGTGCACGAAGACGTCTTTGCCGCCGTCTTCGGGCTGAATGAAGCCGAAGCCGCGCGCGTGATTGAAGAATTTCACTGTGCCGTTGACACGAGCCATAGGGGAATTCCTTTCCCGTTGAAGTTTAAACACGAACGGGCCAGAGGCCCCCGAAAGGGGATCCTTCGGCGTCTTGAGATGTCAGGAAAGGGTCGTGCTCTTTTGAGGCGCGATAGTCACTTGCCGTCGTCCAAGTCCGCGCCCAAAGCCTTGGGCGCCCGGTGAGGCAAAGAATGGGGGAAGCAGAGCCGGTTGGCAAGCCCGAACTGGCCCTCCTGCGGCAAAAAACGCTGCAATTCCTAGCCGAATTCTAAACCGGAGATGAACGGCGGCCTCAGGGAGGGTTCAGCCGCGAAGCCCTAGAGCTTTGAACCTGTCGGCGCGGTGCCGCGTCGAAGGGGTGCTCGGAGGGATCGCGAAATGTGGAAAATCGTCATGGTTCTGCTCATCGTGGCGCTTGCCCTCCTCATGGCGCGCCTCGTTTATGACGCCCCCGTGGTGCAGACGCGGGTGGGGGAGGCGATCGGGATCACCGCGCCCGCGCCCGCCATGCCGCCGCTGATGTATGCCGGCGTCCGCGGCTAGAGCGGGGGATTGGATGCAAGCTTTCGCGGGCATGACGGCGTGAGGCGGTTGCTCTAAGGCCAGCGCACGAGCGGCGGCATCGAGGACAGGATCGACTCGACATTGCCGCCGGTCTTCAGGCCGAAAATGGTGCCGCGGTCGTAGAGCAGGTTGAACTCGACATAGCGGCCGCGCCTCACGAGTTGCTCCTCGCGGTCGGCGTCCGTCCAGGGCGTTGCGATATTGCGCCGGACGATCGCGGGATAGACGCCGAGAAAGGCGCGCCCGACCTTTTGGGCGAAATCGAAATCGGCCTTCCAGTCGCCGGTGTCGAGATAGTCGAAGAAGATGCCGCCGATGCCCCGCATCTCGCCCCGATGCGGCAGATAGAAATATTCGTCGCACCACGCCTTGAAGCGCGGGTAGTCGGCTGATGCGTCTCCGTCGCAGGCCGCCTTCATCGCCGCGTGGAAATCGCGCGAATCCACGTCGTCCTGCGCGCGCCGCCGCATCAGCACCGGCGTGAGATCGGCCCCGCCGCCGAACCATCCCTTCGAGGTCACCACCATGCGCGTGTTCATGTGGGCGGCAGGCGCGTTGGGGTTGACCGGGTGGGCGATGACGGAGATGCCGCTCGCCCAGAAACGCGGATCGGTTTCGGCGCCGGGAATCTGTTTGGCGAATTCAGGCGCGAAGACGCCGTGCACGGTCGAGCTATGGCAACCGACCT
>DATEMT010000077.1:0-4929 GCA_035275445.1 Methyloceanibacter sp.
CTCGCGACGGCGCGGGCGGAGCGCACCAATCGCACCGACGAATATCTCCTCGGCATGCCGCTCCTCCCCGACTATCTCGAAGAGGCGCTCGACCGTCTCGGTTACTCGGTCGAGGACGCCGAGGACGACGCGCTCTAGCGCGGTTTTTCTGGATATGTCCTGAGTACAAAAATTCAGGTCTATCTGCTCTGGTCGCCTTCCATTCTATTCAAGCTGGAAAAGCGAGACCCGCGCTGCACCGTGCCTCACCCGCAATGAGCCGCGAAGTGCAGTATAAGCTCCTTCCACCATAGCGGGAGAAATGCTAAGGACCGTTATTGAGGGTCTACGGGGGATGGGCATGGACCGGGGGCAGCGGCACGACCGCAGGCAAGTTCTGCGAATCTTTACAGTTGGCGGCGTGGCAACCGCGCTTGTCATGCCGACAAGCTGGACCAAGCCCCTCGTAAAATCCGTCATCGTTCCCGCTCACGCCCAGCTTCTCCGCACGATCCTGGCAACACGCAAAATCCTGGCACGACGTCCAATGGCACAACGGTGCCACCGGAAACGACGGTGCCCACGACACCACCGCAAGCCACGACCGTAGTCCCAACCCCCAATTGTCCTTCTGCACCAAACGCCGCGACAGCACAAGTCAACGGGCAGTGCCAAATTGTGGCATGCGTTCCTCTACGAAGACGGTTGTGAGGTTGGTCAAATCTGATCGTTGCCTAGCTTGCTTCAGTCATCAACATTAGGCAGCCCTCCGTTGAGAACCGGAGCTCCCTGATCTCGCGCCGCATAACTCTGGCGAACTCGCGAAAGTCCGCCATGCTCGCTGCGACATCGCCACCGTTCTTGTCGGCCATAGCCTTGATCAGCGCACCCGACGCGCTCTAGCGCGCTCGACCGGTCTCAACTTCGCGCAACACCTCAGCGGCGTGACCTGCCGGGTCGATGACGGGATAAAAGACCCGTTCGATGCGGCCATCAACGATGACGAGCGTGAGGCGTTTCAAATAAACTGTGCCACCCGTCGCGAAGGTCGGAAGCGCGAGCGCCGTACCGAACGCACCCCAGGCGTCGCTCACGATCGGAAACGGCAAGCCGAGCCGCGCGACAAGCTCGCGCTGATAAGCCGTGTCCTGGCGGCTCAGGCCGACGAGCCGAAAATCCGCTCGGACAAAATCGGCGTGACGGTCGCGAAAGCCCTCGAGCTCGGGCGTGGAACCATGCGCCCCGGGAATCCGGTCCCAATCGGGCGGATTGGGAAAGCCGGATCGCCCCGTCCAGGGATAAACGACAACGACGCTTCGCCCCTCAAGTGCTGCGAGATCGACTGCCGTTCCGTCGGTTGCCGGCAACGTGACCGGCGGTACCTTCGTGTCGGGCGCGAGACGAAAAGCGTCCTCTTCGTTTGTCGCTCGAGGAGAGCCCGGCACGCGCTGAGCCTCAACCCTTCTCGCGCATCAGGCGGCCCTTTTGCCGGTCCCAATCGCGCTTCTTTTCTGTTTCGCGCTTGTCGTGCAGCTTCTTGCCTTTGGCCAGTCCGAGCTCGACCTTGGCGATCCCGCGCGCGTTGAAATACAGCTTGAGCGGCACGACGGTCATGCCCTGACGCTGGATGGCACCGAGGAGGCGCGCGATCTCGCGCGCGTGCAGCAACAGCTTGCGCGGGCGGGTCGGCGCATGACCATCGCGGGCCGCGCCGGAATATTCGGCGATATGGGCGTTGATGAGGTAAAGCTCGCCGCCCTCGTCGGAAGCATAGGATTCGGCGATATTGGCCTTGCCCGCGCGCAGAGACTTCACCTCGGAGCCTTTCAGCGCGATGCCCGCTTCGAGCTTCTCCTCGATGTCGTAGTTGAAGCGCGCCTTCCGGTTCTCGGCGACGAGCTTGCCGCTCTCGCGCTTCGGCGCCATGACGTCACCCTGCCCGCATCAGACCGCGACGAGACCGACCGCAGACAGCGCGTCTTCGACCCGCTTGCGCGAAGCAGGCGCAAGCGGCACGAGCGGAAGCCGCGTGTCGGCGCTGCATAGCCCGAGCCTGCTTGCCGCATATTTCACCGGGCCCGGATTCGATTCGACGAACAGCGCGTCATGCAGCGGCATCAGCCGGTCCTGCAATTGGAGCGCGCGGTGGAAATTGCCGGCGAGACAGGCAAGCTGAAACTCGGCGCAGAGCGCCGGTGCCACATTGGCCGTCACCGAGATACAGCCCTGGCCGCCATGGGCCATGAAGCCGAGAGCGGTCGCGTCTTCGCCCGAGAGCTGGACGAATTCGATGCCGAGCGCCACCCGTTGCTGGCTCGCGCGCGCCATGTTGGCGGTCGCGTCCTTCACGCCGACGATGTTGGCGAGCTTGAACAGCCGCGCCATGGTCTCGACCGACATGTCGATCACCGAGCGGCCGGGGATGTTGTAGACGATGATCGGCACCTCGGCGCAGTCGTTGATCGCCTTGAAATGCTGGTAGAGCCCTTCCTGCGTCGGCTTGTTGTAATAGGGCGTCACCACCAGCACGCCGTCGGCGCCGGCGCTCTTGGCATGCCGGGTCAGTTCGACGGCCTCGGCGGTCGAGTTCGATCCGGTTCCGGCGATGACCGGCACCCGTCCTGCCGCGGACTCGACGCACAGCTCGACGACGCGCCGGTGCTCGTCATGGGTGAGCGTGGGCGATTCGCCCGTCGTCCCGCACGGCACAAGACCGTGCGTGCCCTGGTCGATCTGCCACGCAACCAGTCTTTGCAAGGCGGGCTCGTCCACCTTGCCGTCCTTGAACGGGGTGATGAGGGCCGTGATCGAGCCTTTGAACGTCGGCATGGACACCGGGGGTCGCTCCTCGAGGACTTCGCGCCTCACCGGGAGACGCAGAGGAACGCGGACAATAGGGTTTGGACCTTTGGGCGGCAAGGCATTGAAAGGCTAAAGGAATGCACGCTTGACATGGGTCGATCCCGGCACAGGATGCGTCTCCGGGCGCCGAGAGAAAATCGATATGTCCCAAGGGTTTGCATGTCTTTTCTCACACGACTCGGGGCTGCTCCCGCGATCGCAGGAGACATTTTTCTGCCGGATTCTTTCAGACATTGTTCAATTCGGGCAGACTATACTGCCGTCTTCGTCGCGGCTCCCCGGCTCGGGGGACGTCCTGACCGCGTAACCAGGTCGTAACCGGAAACCGATCGACGAGATGAAACGCATTCGCGCGCGCATCTTACCATTGCTCGTCTCTGTGGCTCTTCTTCCTCCGGCGCTCGCCGAGGCGAAGACCCAGCGTTCGCCCGCGGAACAGCCCGTGCGCGCGGCGGCCAAGTCCAAGGCACCGGCCAAGACCAAGACGCAAGTCGAGAAAGCAGCCGTCGCACCGGGACTTCCCGACCGCAATCCGCTGAGGGCGGCAGCGCCAGAAACGCCCGCGCCCGAGGCCCCGGACAATGCCGCGGTTCCTCCCGCACCTTCCGTAGCGCCCGAACAATCATCGCCCGAGACGACCGCGGGACTCCAGCCCCTAGCGACGCCGCCGACGCCTGACATCAATTCGTCCTCCGACTCGGTTCCGCCGGCGCCTTCGACATCGACCACCATTGCCAAGACAAGCGCGGAGAGCGCGGTCCCCCGCCCCAACCGCAATCCGAACCCGCCCTCCCTGATTGGCTCTCCGGCCGTGCCGGAGCCAGCGGCGCTGCAAATCGTGACCGACATGCCGCTGCCGGACGCCAACCCCAACCGGGCGGGCGGGCTCGATAGTGTCAAACCGACGATCGCGCCGGCGATTGCGGCCGAGCCGCCTGTGCTCGACTACCCATCGATCCTGAAGCCGATCCTGTCCTACCAGATCAGCGACGCGGACGAGGCCAATCTCAGGGAAGTGCTGCGGTCGGGCCCGAGCGCGGCTTCCCGCATCAAGGACCCCGCCGTCCGCGACTTTGCGCTCTGGTACAAGTACCGCAACAGCCCGGCGAGCGGAAAGGCCGAGGCGATCGAGCAGTTCCGGCTCGCGCATCCCGACTGGCCGGGGCAGGACGAACTGCGCGAGAAGGCGGAGGCTGCGTTGTTCCTCGCCGACGCGGACACCGACGAGGTCAAGGCGTTCTTCAGCGCTTCGCCGCCGCAGACCGGCGCAGGCAAGGCCGCTCTCGCCGCGGTCTATGTGAAGGAGAACAACGAAGCGGGCGCGCGCGAACTCGTCATCTCCGCCTGGCGCGATCATCAGCTCAACGCCGAGATCGAAAAGAAGATTCTCGACCGCTACGGCAGCTGGCTTACGCCCGAACATCACCGGGCCCGGATCGATCGGCTGCTTTATCCCGATGAGAAGGCCGCCACCGAAGCGGCGCTCAGGATCTCGAAGCTGCTTTCCGCCGATGAGCAAAAGAAGGTGGCGGCGCGCATCGCCGTCATCAAGCGCGGCGGCAATGCCGGGAAGCTGCTCGACGCGCTCCCGTCCAACGCCATCGAGGCCGATGCCGGCTTGCGCTTCAACCGCATTCAATGGCTGCGGCGCACCAAGGACAAGGAGCACCGGGAAAAAGCCTGGAAGATGCTGCTCGATGCGCCGAGCGAGCCCAACGTTCTGCTGGATCTCAACAATTGGTGGGTCGAGCGGCGCGTCAGTTGCCGCGGCGCGCTCAATGACGGGCACCCGAAAGTCGCCTACGAAATCGCGGCCAAGCACGGGCTCGTCTCCGGCGACAACTTCATCGAAGCGGAATTCCTCGCCGGCTGGATCGCTCTGCGCTTCCTCAACGATCCCGATCTGGCGCTGAAGCATTTCTTGTCGCTGCGCCGTGTCGCGACCAGCTCCAAGAGCATCGCGCTCGGCGAATATTGGCTCGGCCGCACCGGGATCGAGCTCGGCGACCGCGGCGCGGCCATGGTCCATTTCTACAACGCCGCCAAGTACCCGCAATATTTCTACGGCCAGCTCGGCAGGCAGTCGCT
>DATEMT010000078.1:0-8419 GCA_035275445.1 Methyloceanibacter sp.
CGACTACACGCTCCAATCGGTGGCCGCGACGATCAAGGACAATCTCAACTATTGCAACAACGACCGGACCGCCGCGATCCGGCGCGATCTCAATCGCTACCTGTCGGGCGACTACACGCCGTCGGCACGCATGGCGCAGTAACTGTCCTTTGCTCTCCCCTTGGGGGAGAGCACGCGCGCGGCAAGTGTCCGCTCCCGCTCCGCTGCTTGTGCGCGAGCGCGCGGTGAGGGGTAAGCGGGCGTAAGCCCGCGTCGAGAAATTCACCCCTCACCCTTCCCGCCATTCGCCGCGCTTTGCACTTGCGCTACCGCTCCGCTACTTGAGCGAATCGCGCGTCGGGCGGGAAGCCCTCTCCCTCAAGGGGAGAGGGAGAAATTCTGGAAACGCGGCTCAAGCCGGCGTCCGGTTGCCCGTTAAGGCTTCGCCGGCGATTTGCTCCCGGGCGGCGCGGCGTGTTGAGCGGCCGGGCCTGTCCTGATCGCTTCGGCAAGTTCGGCAAGCGGCTTGCTGCGCTCGCCGGCGAGGAGATAGGCGACGCCGCGCTCCGTCCAGGCCACGCCCTCGAGCGCGCCGTAGCGCTTCGCTTCGGGCGCGGCGTCGGCCCCGCCCTTCTTGACGTAAAGCGCAAGCGGCGTGCTGCTTGCATCGAGATAGAGGAGCTGCGCCAGAGGCTCCTCGCCGAAGCGCAGGATTTGCGCGCGGGCGAAGCGATAGCCTGCTTGGCCGAGGTCGGGCAGGGTAAATGCCGTGCCGATGGCGCGGCCGAGCCGGAAGGCGATGAAATCCTGATTGCCCAGACTGTCGAGGCCGATCTCTAGGCTCGCGCGGCCGAGAAGCGCTTGCGCGCGCACGACCTCCTCGCGCCAGTCTTGCGGCACGCTCCCGACATAGCTGCCGTCGGCGCCGCCCGAGGCCACGCGGTCGGGGCTCGGCCAGCCATATCCGGCGATGAACAAGCCGATGGCGAGCACGATGCCCGCGGCGGCCAGTCCGGCCTTGATGAGCGTGGACCACGGAATCAAAAGTCCTGGCGACGGCGGGATCGGATGGGAGACGGCGGCTTCTTCCTCGCCCGCGAGCACGGCGTCGAACGCCGCTTCGAGCCGGCGATGCGCTTTCTTCAGTGCGGTGACGCGGCGGGCAATGACATCGTCATGGGCAAGCACCCTTTCGATCGCGCTCGACTGCTTGTGCGCGAGTTGCCCGTCGACATAGGCGACCAGAAGCTCGTCGCTGAGCTCGGTCATCTCGGCCCCTCGCATGGCGAAGGGACGCGCTCTTCGCGCGCGGCGAGGGCGTCGGCGAAAGTCGCGGCAATGCGCACGAGCCGCTGGCTGATGGTTTCGGCCGACACGTCGAGCACGCGCCCGGCATCCACAGCATCGAAGCGCTCGCCGAGCACAAGGAGCAGGGTCAAGCGCTGCGGCGGCGGAAGGCTCTTGAGAAATGTCGCGGTGACGGCGTCGAAGGCGTGTCCCCTCGCCGTTCGGAACAGAGCGGCGAAGCGCGCGTCGCTCGTTTCAGGACCGGCGTGATCGCGGCGCTCCTCGAGCCAGAGACGGTAGATCTCGGCGAAGGCCCAGCAATCGAGCGCGGTGCCGCGCTGATAGCGATGCTCTTCGGCGAGCATGCGCCGAAGAGCCCGTCCGAGCAGGCGAGCGCCGGCGCGGCGTTCGCCGGCAAGGAGGTCGGCGAAGCGCATGAGCCGCGGCAGCATGGAAATGAGCCCGGTCCTGATCGACTCATAGAGATCTTCGGCCTGCACTTCTCCGTTCCCCGCGGTTTGGCTGCGTGCCGGCCACGAGCGGGAATACCACCCGCGAATCAAAAGGATAGCACATTTCGTCCGGCGCCGGGCCGGCGGCGTTAACGCTTGCGAAAAAGCGCTTGCGCTTTGCCATCAACCTGCCCAATCCTTGTGCAAAAGCGGGGACAATGCGCATGTCGGTTTTGCCTCATCGCTCCGGCAAGCCGGAGCCGAAAGCGTCTGCTGCGCCGTCGCAGCAGCGGGCGAAGGTCATTGCCGCGAGCACGCTTCGCATCGCCGAGCGTATCGCCAAGCTCGCCGACGAGACCGCGAAGGAGACGAAGACCGTCACGGCGAACGCCGTGGCGGCGAGCAAAGTCGGCATCGCCCGCGCCGTCGAGATCGGGCGCGACAACGTGTTGCCCGAAATCGAGCGCGCCTCCGCCAAGATCAAGGAGCACGCGCGCCGCGACAAGCTCGAACGCGATTACCGCACCTATCTGCTCAAGCTGCATGAGCGCGTGCTCGATCCCGCCATCGAGCAGTTGTTCTTCAAGCCGACCAAGGAACCGGTCCCGCTCTCGGGCCTCACCATTCGCGGCAACAACCGCGCCTACGGCCACGACTACCGGCCGTCGCCATGCCGGCTCGTCGAGTGGTTGATCTCTTCGATCGACCACGATTTGTCGCGGCTCACCTTCGTCGATCACGGCGCGGGAAAAGGGCGCGTGCTCCTGCTCGCCTCGCAGTTTCCCTTCCAGGCCGTCGGCGGCGTCGAGTTCGCCGAGGAACTGCATGACGACGCGACCATGAACCTCGCCCAGTTCCCGAGAAGCCGGATGAAGTGCCGCAATGTCGAATGCGTGCTCGACGATGCCGCCGCGCTCGGTCCGCCCGACGGTGAGGCGGTGCACTATTTCTTCAACCCGTTTTCGCGGGAACTGTTCGCCGAGGTGCTCGACAATATCGTCGTGTCGTACCGGAGACGGCCGCGCCGGCTCTATCTCATTCTCGTCGATCCGGTCGGGACCGATCTCATCGATGAGAGCGGCGTGTTCCAGCGCCACGCCCTGCCCCACATCGAGCGCCTCAAGGTGAAGGCGTTCAGCCCCTACGAGGTCGCGTTCTACCGCACCCTCGCCTAAGCCCGAGGCAGCGCTACTTCACGCCGAGCTTCTTCTGGAGGCTCGTGGACGACGTCGTGTATTGGAAGATCAACTTCTTGTCGGGATAGATGAGGTGATGCGCGGCCTGCGCCATCAGCGCCGCCTCGTGGAAGCCCGACAGGATCAGCTTGAGCTTGCCCGGATAGGTGTTGATGTCGCCGACGGCGAAGATGCCCTTCTCGCTCGTCTCGAATTTCGCGGTATCGACCGGGATCAGGTTCTCCTCGAGATTGAGGCCCCAGTCGGCGACCGGCCCGAGCTTCATGGTGAGGCCGAAGAAGGGAAGCATGACCTCGCACGGCAGCTCGAAAGTGGCGCCGTCGGCGCCCTTCACCGTGACGGCGCGGAGCTGACCGCCCTCGCCGTGGAGCGCGGTCACCTGGCCGAGCTTGAAGCTCACGTCGCCTTGCTCCACCAGCTGAAACATTTTCTGCACCGATGCCGGCGCGGCGCGGAACTCGGCGCGGCGGTGCAGCAGCGTCAGCGACTTGGCCACGGGCTGGAGATTGAGGGTCCAGTCGAGCGCCGAGTCGCCGCCGCCGACGATGAGCACGTCGCGGTCCCTGAAATTCTCCATCTTGCGCACCGAATAGAAGACGGAGGTGCCCTCATACTGTTCGATGCCGGGCAGCGGCGGGCGTTTCGGCGTGAACGAGCCGCCGCCCGCGGCGATCACCAGCACTTTGCAATCGAGAACGGTGTCGTCGTCGGTGGTGAGCCGGAAGCCGCCATTGCGCCGTTCCAGGCTCTCCACCCGCTGATTGAAATGAAACTCGGCGCCGAACGGCTTGATCTGATCCATCAGCCGATCGGTCAACTCCTGGCCGGTGACCACCGTCAGACCGGGAATGTCGTAAATCGGCTTTTCCGGGTAGAGCTCGGTGCACTGTCCGCCCGGGCGGTCGAGAATATCGACCAAATGGCATTTGACGTCGACGAGACCGAGCTCGAACACGGCGAACAGGCCGACAGGGCCTGCGCCGACGATGACGACGTCTGTGGTGATGACTTTGTCGGACATGAATCGCTCAGAATTGCTTATCGGGAATGCGCACGATGAGACCGTCAAGCGCATCGGTGACCTTGATCTGGCAGGACAGCCTGCTCGCCGGCCTCACATCGAAGGCGAAGTCGAGCATGTCTTCCTCCATCTGTTCGGGAGCGCCTGTCTTCTCGCGCCAAGCCTCCTCGACATAGACGTGGCAGGTCGCGCAGGCGCAGGCGCCGCCGCATTCGGCGGCGATACCGGCGACGTTATTCTTCACCGCCGCTTCCATCACGGTCATGCCCGGTTCCGCCTCGACCACGCGCTCGACTCCATCGTTCTGAATAAAAGTAATCCTGGCCATCGCGTTGGCGGTTTTCAATCTCTGCCGATCTCGGGGATCGGGCCGCGGTCCACGCGCGCCCGAAAGGCGTAGCGCGCGAGGAGGATCCCCCGCTCGCGGCCCGTGCTCTATAAGGCAATTGAATCTCAGACTCCAGCGCCGTCGGAAGCATAGATTTGCGTATTCGGCGCCTCCGATTCAATCGTGCGCGGCGGGGGCAGCGTCAGTTGAGAGCGGCACTGATCTGCGGCAGGAAGATGGTTCACTTGCCTTGCGCGCGGCTTGTTCTTGGCGAGGACTTTCGCGAGGCTCATGCCCCCGACCGTCAGGAACCGGAGGAAACCTGTTACTTTGCTGCAACCACCGCGCCGTCGAGGCCCCGGTGGCGCTCTCCCGCGGCGCTGAATTCGCTTGCAATATGAGCGACTTGTGGGGCATCAACCATAGACGCCGATTAAACTTTTTTTAGCCCTAAAAATTCGTTAACGATTACAGCAGAGGGGGAGATGCGTCGGGTGCCCTTCCGGATTGGTGTATGCTTTCCGGAATACGGGCAGTTCGGCTGTGGCGCCTGGCGCCGCGGCTGCGGGTCTCGCGTAGCAAGGCGCGCAATTCTCTCATGAGTTTTCGTCGGTTGCGAGGAACGCGTTATGGCGCAAGAGCAAGCGAAGTCGCCGTCGGGAACGGCGGCAACGGGGGCCAAGGACACATCGCATAACCCTCTCGAAGCAATGACCCGGTCGCGCGACGAAAAACCGGGCAGCGCTTCCTCGGGCGAGCGAACCCCCGATCTCCCGAAACGGACCTCTCTCGCGGAGCGGCTCAAGGCCGAGCAGCGCAAACGCGAAGGCGTCAGCGAGCCGAAACGCGAGGAGCCGGCAAAGGCGCCGCCGGAAGCGGCTCCGAAGCCGCCTCTGGAATTCACCGAGCCTCAAGCCCCGAGCGCGAACGCAGGCGCGAGCGCGTCGGCTTCACCGCCGCGGCAGTTCGTCCGCACGCGACGCCCCGCGGGGCCGCCGCCGCAGCGCCGGCTTTCCGCCCCCGCCAACGACGATTTTCCCTCGATCGGCGGGCTCATCTTCGCTCTCCAGCAGCGGCCGTCCCGCACGCCCTTCCTGGTCGCGCTCGGCGCATCGATCGCCTGGTTCCTGATCGGAGGCTTCTTCGCCTTCGGGCTGATCTCGAACCAGGTCGCCGCGGGCGGATTGTCGGGCCTGCTCGGCAGCACCTCGGCGCTCACCGCCTCGCTCGCGCTCATCGTCCCCATCGTCATCTTCTGGTTCCTCGCCCTTCTCGTGTGGCGCGCCCAGGAACTCCGCCTCATGGCCTCGGCCATGACCGAGGTCGCGGTGCGCCTTGCCGAACCGGACCGGCTCGCCGAGCAATCGGTCGCGTCGGTGGGCCAGACCATCCGGCGGCAGGTCGCGGCGATGAACGACGCCATTTCGCGCGCCATCGGCCGGGCGAGCGAGCTCGAGGCCATGGTCCATAGCGAGGTTGCCGCGCTCGAACGCTCCTACGGCGAGAACGAGCATCGCGTGCGGACCCTCATCAGCGAACTCGTGACCGAGCGCCAGGCGCTCGCCAACAACAGCGAGCGCGTCAGCGACGCGCTGAAAGGCGTGGGCGCGCAGATCGCCCGCGACATCACCGCGGCGTCGGCATCGATCGACAAGAAGCTCGCCGAGCGCGGCGTGCAATTGACCGAGCTTCTCGTCGCCCGTTCGAGCGAAGCCGCCGAGCAGGTGCATAAGGCGCAAGCGCGCGTCGCCGACGCCGTGCCCGCCCTGATCGAGCGCTTGAGCAAGGAGCAAGGGCGTCTGACCGAGGTCATCGAAGGCGCCTCGCACAACCTCGTCGCGCTCGAAGGCGCGATCGCGCAGCGCACGACCGCGCTGAACGCGACCAGCGAGACGCTGCAAGCTTCGCTCGCAGCCCGCATCGAGGGGCTGGAAAACTCCGTCGCCCAGGGCGCGCTGCTGCTCGACAAGACGCTCAAGGACCGCACCGACGCCTTTACCGGCCTCCTGTCGCAAGGCGCCGTGCTGTTCGACAATACGCTGAAACAGCGCACCGATGCCTTGACGGTGGCGATCGCCGAGGGCGCAGGCTCGCTCGACAAGTCGATGAAGGACCGCACCGAGGCGTTCAGGGCGACGATCGCCGATGGCGCGGGCACCCTCGACCAATCGATGCGGGAGCGCACCGAGGCGTTCACCAACCTCGTGGCGCAAGGCGCCGTGCTGTTCGACAACACGCTGAAACAGCGCACCGATGCGCTGACGGTGGCGATCGGCCAGGGCGCCGGCGCGCTCGACAACACGCTGAAGCAGCGCACCGAGGCGCTGACCACGGCGATCGGCGAAGGCACCGGCGTGCTCGACAAGGCGCTGAAAGACCGCACCGGCTACTTCAACGCCATGATCGACGAGAAAGCGGCGCTCATGGACCGGCAGTTGCACGATCGCACCGGCCAGTTCCTGACCGCGATCAATCACGGCGCCATCGCCCTCGACCGGACGCTGGCCGAGCGGGCCGAGACCTTCACCAATTCGCTGTTCCAGCGGGTCAAGGCGCTCGAGAGCGCCATCGGGCAGCAAACCGCGACGCTCGACCGGACTATGACCGAGCGGGCGCAAGCCGTGATCGTGGCGCTTGCCGAGCGGCTGCATGCGATCGATTCCACCTTCAACCAGCGCACTGCCGAGACCGACCGGATGCTCGGCGAGCACGCGCGCGCCACCGCCGAGACCTTCGGCAAGCAAACGGCCCAACTCAATCAGGTCCTCGCCAACAACTCGGCCATCATCCAACAGACCGCAAACCAGGTCGGCGCGCAGTCGCGCGAAGCGGTGTCGGTCCTGACCAGCCAGACGCAAACGCTGCGGGAAGTGTCGCGCGGGCTGCTCGAGCAGATCCACGGCCTCACCCAGCGTTTCGAGAACCAGGGACAGGCGATCCTCACTGCCGCCAAGGCGCTCGATTCCTCGAACACCAAGATCGACTCGATCCTCGAAGGCCGGCACCAGTCGATCATCTCGCTCCTCCATACCGTCAACACCAAGGCGCAAGACCTCGACGGCATGATGCGCTCCTACGCCGGCATGGTGGAGAACGCCATGACCCAGGCCGAAGCGCGCGCCAAGCAGGTCGGCACGGCGCTCGCCCGCGACACTTCGGGTCAGGCGCAAGCCGCGCTCGCCCAGATCGAGCGCTTACGCGAAGAGGCGCAGGCGCACACCGCGCGCGCGGTCAACGACCTCAAGGGCAGCTTCGAGACCGTCATCACCCAGATCGGGCGTCAACTCGAGCAGATGCGCGGCCAGTTCGACAACACCTCCCGCGGCATGCGCGAGGCGGCGCAACAGACGGCGACCGACCTCGAAAGCCTGCGTCAGGAGATGGCGCGACGCATGGAGGCCTTGCCCGAGCATACCGCGCAAGCGACGGCCGCCATCCGCAAGGCGCTGAGCGATCAGTTGCGCGAGATCGAGGCGATCACGCCGGTCTTGAACCGGCCCATTCCGCCTCAGGCGCAAGCGCCAAGCCCGGCTCAGACACAGTTCGGGGGAGCGCAGCCGTTCCCGCAATTCGACGCGCGCGGACGGCAGATGGCGCAGCCCGAAAGCGGCGATATCGGCAAAGTGGCGGGCGGTCTTGCCCAGCAACTGGCCGGCGCCTCTTACCCGCCGCGTCCGGCCGGGCAACAGGGCGCCCCGTGGTCCCCCGGCGAGGGCCTCCAGGGGGTCGCGCCGCGCAATCCGGCGCCCGCGCCACAACAAGGCGGTCAGCTTCGTCTCGATGAGATTGCCCGCGCTGTCGATTACCGCACGGCGACGGAGATCTGGCAGCGCTTCAGGTCCGGCGAGCGCGGCGTTCTCGGACGCCACATCTACAATCCCGACGGTCAGGCCACGTTCGACGAAATCGCGCGCCGCTACAGCCACGAGAACGAATTCCGTCTGACCGTTGACCGCTACATTGCCGATTTCGAGCGCCTGCTCGGCGAGGCCGAGACGCGCGATCCCGCGGGAAGCATGTTGCAGAACTATCTGACCTCGGAGTCGGGACGCGTCTATCTCCTGCTCGCACATGCGAGCGGACGGCTGCGCTAGGCGTCAGCAACTCACACCTAAGACTCGACGCCCCCGCCTCCTCTCAAGGAGGCGGGGGTTCT
>DATEMT010000079.1:0-4236 GCA_035275445.1 Methyloceanibacter sp.
ATAAGCGGCCCGCCGATGCGGCCGAACGCGCGCTGCTCGCGCCATACGCGGGCGCGGTGAAGCCCGCCATCATGGATGGAAGCTTTTCCTTTCCCGTGAGCGACGGGACCGGCGAGAACCGCGAGGGAAGGCGCGAGGCCCTTCAGCTCCTGGAAGCGGCCGGCTATCGCTTGACCGGCGGCAAGCTCATCAACGAAGCGACCGGGGAGCCGTTCACCTTCGAGATCGTGGCCGTGACCCGCGCCCAGGAGAGACTCTTGCTCACCTACGCGCGCGCCTTGAACCAGGTCGGCATCGAGGCCCGCATCCGCCAGATCGATTCGGCGCAGTATCAGCGGCGAAAACAGACCTACGATTTCGACATGATCCAGTATTATTGGCCGGTGTCGCTGTCGCCCGGAAACGAGCAGTCATTCCGGTTCGGCAGCGCGGCCGCGGCGACCGAAGGTTCGTTCAACTATCCGGGGGTGAAAAGCGCAGGGATCGATGCCATGATCGAGGCGCTGCTCAAGGCGAAGGATCGGGAAGGCTTCGTCGCGGCGGCTCGCTCGCTCGACCGGCTCCTCTTGTCGGGCGACTATGTCATTCCGTTGTTCCATCTGCCGCGCGATTGGGTGGCGCATTGGAGCGATATGAAGCGGCCCGAGACCACGCCTCTTTACGGCTACCAGATCGATACGTGGTGGATCGACCCCGAGCCTAAGGCCGCGAGCGGCGGCGAAATCGAACGCAAACCATGACCGGACGATGACCACCGATTCCGCCGAACCGACCGAGCCGGACGACGACGACGACAGCCTGCCGACGGCGGTCGAGCTGCTGCGGCGCCGGGCCGAGAACAAGCCGAACGTGATCGCGCTGTCCGATCCGCCCAATCGCGCGCGTTTCGGCCTCGGCAATGCGCGAGCATGGACCTATCGCGAGACCGATGCCGCCGCTGACGCGCTCGCCGCCTTCTTCGTCGGCCGCGGGCTCGCACCCGGCGATGTGATCGCGGCGCAACTCCCCAATTTCGCGCTCGCGCCGCTTACGATCCTCGCCGCCTGGCGCGCGGGGCTTGCGGTCGCGCTCTTGCCGATGCTGTGGCGGGGATACGAGATCGCAAGGGCGTGCGCCGAGATCGGGCCCAAGGCGCTGATCGGCGTCTCCTGTTTCGGCGCCGAGACCCCGATCGAGACGCTTGCCGCGGTGGCCGCGGGCCAGCCCTCGATCCGCTTCGTGCTCGGTTCGGGTCCTCACCTTCCCGGAGGCATTGCCTCGCTCGATGAGGCCCTGAGCGGGAACCCCGAGCTGGGAACGGCCGAGGCCCCCGCCATGACCGGACCGGCGCTCATCACGTTCACGGCGCGGGCAGGCGCGTCCGTCATTGCGGTCGAGCGCAGCGAGGAGGAGCTTCTCGCGCAAGGGGCGATGACCGTGCTCGCGCTCGACCTCGACGGCGGCGACGTGATCCTCAATCCCTACCCGCTGACCGGGCCCGCCGGGCTCGCGCTCGGGCTCATGCCCTGGCTCGTCAGCGGCGCCACGCTCGCCCAGCATCATCCCTTCGACTACGGCACTTTCGTCGAGCAAGTCTGGGCCACGGGCGCGACCGTGACCGCGCTCCCGGCACCCGTCCTCGCCCAGCTTGCCGTCGACGGCGTGCCTCAGGCGCCCCAATGCCGGTTGCGGCGCGCCGGTGCGGTGTGGACCGGGCTCGAGCCGAGCGGCCCGCTTCCCGTACCCTTCGGCGGCGAGGCGGCGCTGTTCGACCTCTACCCTGTCGGCGATCTCGCCGGCATCATGCTCATGCGCGAGAGGCCGGAGAAGCCCACGCCCCTGCCTCTCGGCACGATCGAAATCCAGGACGGCGAGGAAAACGCCGTCTTCGTCGAGACGAAGCTTGGGCCGCAACGCGATCCCGAAGGATATGCCGAGATCGTCCTGCGCGGACCGATCGTTCCCTACGAACAAGACGAGGGGCCGCTCGCAGCCGACGGCGACGGCTTCATCGGCACCGGGCTGCTCGGCAAGGTCGATGGAGCGGCCGGCACCTCCCTTCAGCTCAAGGGCGATCCCGAACTCCTCCGCCACGGCGGGCTTTCGATCGCGGCCTCCGAGTTCGACGAGATTTACCGCAGCTTCCCCGCCTTCCTCGACGCCGCCTGTTTCGTGCTTCCCGACCCGGAACTCGGAGATCGCGTCATCGCCGCCGTGGTGCCGCTCCCGGACGAGCCGGTCACGATCGAGGCGCTCAATCGGTTTCTCGAAGACCGCCGGGTCGCGCCCTACAAATTCCCCGACAAGATCGTCATCGTCAGGCAGATCCCGCGCGACGCCGAAGGCCGCGTGCTGCGCGAGCAGATCTTGCTGCAAGTCTAAACGCTACGCCGCCTGTTTCACCGCTTGCGCGATACCGACGAGACGCTTCAAGAGATCGCGCGCTCCTGCCAGCCGCTCTTCCTGCGTTTCCCAGTCGGCATAGTAGATCAGCCGGTGGTCGGGTTGCAGCTTCACCCTGTTCCCTTCCTCGCGAATGAAGGCGATGAGCCCCTCCGGATTGGCGAAGCTCTTGTTGCGGAAGGCGATGACGGCGCCTTTTGGGCCGGCGTCGATCTGCTCGATCCCGGCCGCGCGGCACAGCGCCTTGATCTCGACGATGTCGAGCAGGTGGCGCACCTCGTCGGGCAGCGACCCGAAGCGGTCGATCAGCTCGGCGGCGAAGGCGTCGATCGCCTCGTGCGTCTCGACGGAGGAGAGCCGGCGGTAAAGCCCGAGCCTCACTTGCAGGTCGGGCACGTAGTCTTCGGGGATCAAGACCGCCGTGCCGAGATTGATGCGCGGCGACCACTGATCCTCGATCAGCGCCCCCTCGCCGCCTTTGAGCGCGGTCACGGCCTCTTCCAGCATCGACTGGTAGAGCTCGAAGCCCACTTCGCGGATGTGGCCCGATTGCTCCTCGCCCAAGAGATTGCCCGCGCCGCGGATGTCGAGATCGTGGCTCGCGAGCACGAAGCCCGCGCCGAGCGTGTCGAGCGATTGCAGCACCTTGAGGCGCTTCTCGGCGGCAGGGGTGAGACGCGCATCGGCGGGGATGGTGAAATAGGAATACGCTCTCACCTTGGACCGTCCGACCCGGCCCCTGAGCTGATAGAGCTGCGCCAGCCCGAACATGTCGGCGCGGTGCACGATCAGCGTATTCGCCGTGGGAATGTCGAGGCCCGATTCCACGATCGAGGTCGAGAGCAGCACGTCATATTGGCGGTCGTAGAAGGCATTCATCACCTGGTCGAGTTCGCGCGAACCCATCTGGCCGTGGGCGCGCGCCACTTTGAGCTCCGGCGCGTGCTCGGCGAGGAACGCGGCCGCCTCGCCGAGATCGGAGATGCGCGGCACGACATAGAAGGTCTGGCCGCCGCGGAAACGCTCGCGTAACAGCGCCTCGCGCAAGATCACGGGATCGAACGGCATCACATAGGTCCTGACCGCGAGCCGATCGACCGGCGGGGTCGCGATCATCGACATCTCGCGCACGCACGAGAGCGCAAGTTGAAGCGTGCGCGGGATCGGCGTCGCCGTCAGCGTCAACACGTGCACGTCCTCGCGCAGCTGCTTGAGGCGCTCCTTGTGCTGCACGCCGAAATGCTGCTCCTCGTCGACGATGAGGAGGCCGAGATCGGCGAACTCCACCCCCTTGGCGAGAAGCGCGTGGGTGCCGATGACGATGTCGATAGCGCCCGACTTGAGTCCCGCCTTCACCTCGGCGCGCTCCTTGGGGCCGACCAGGCGCGAGGCTTGGGCGATCTTGACGGGGAAGCCGCGGAAGCGCTCGGTGAAGGTATGGAAGTGCTGGCGGGCGAGCAGCGTCGTCGGCACCACGACCGCGACCTGCTTGCCGGAAAGAACAACGATGAGGCTCGCCCGCAGCGCGACTTCGGTCTTGCCGAAACCGACATCGCCGCACACGAGCCGGTCCATGGGGCGCCCGCTGGCGAGGTCCTCGAGCACGGCGCCGATGCTCGCCTCCTGGTCGTCGGTCTCTTCGTAGGGAAAGCGCGCCGAGAACTCGTCATAGACACCCTCGGGCGGGGTCAGCACCGGGGCGTGGTGGAGCGCACGCTGCGCTGCGACCTTGATCAGCTTCTCGGCGATGTCGCGGATCCGCTTCTTGAGGGTCGCTTTGCGCGTCTGCCAAGCGACGCCGCCGAGCTTGTCGAGCTGGGCGCCGGCCTCATCGGAGCCGTAGCGGCTGAGCAG
>DATEMT010000080.1:0-11261 GCA_035275445.1 Methyloceanibacter sp.
AAGAAGCTCTACGTGATGAGCAAGGAGCGTTGCGCGCGGAAGATACTGGAGAGACTTCCGCGCAAGCCCTACGAGATCGCCTTCCCGCCGCAAGTCGAGCTGTTCTTGAAATTGGTGCGCTCCCTGCCGCGCGCGGTCTCCTTCCCGCTCGTCCGCTGGTTCACTACGAGGATGCAGGGCTAGGCGTCTTCAGGTCTCCCCCTCGAGGGGAGATCTGAAAAAGGGACACCACCCATCGTCATGCTGAGGAGCGCATCAAGCGCGCCGCAGACGCTTTGCGACAACCATTGTCCCCCGCTTCGCCGCCCCTCCGGGTCCCGGCCTCGCGATAACTGTGTCCGACCTGATTGCCTCACCGCATTCCGGACACGTGACTTGAGGCCTGAACCGATGCCCACATGTCTTGTGGGTGAAAAGGATCGGGCTTCCTTCCTTCGGCTGCGCCCAACGGTCGCCCCATTCCGTCAGCGCCATGATGACAGGCACGAGATCGCGGCCCGCTTCGGTCAGGCGATATTCGTAGCGTGTCGGACGCGACTGGTAGGCCATGCGCTCGATCACGCCGTTGCGGATCAGAGCTTGCAGGCGCCGTGTCAGAAGATTGCGCGATATGCCGAGATCTTCGACCAGATCATCGAACCTGGTCACGCCAAGGTAGAGATCGCGAACGAGCAGCGGCGACCACCAATCGCCGATAAGCTCGAGGCCGCGGGCCAGCGAGCACTGCATTTTTGCGAAGCTGGTTCTTTGCATACGTCACCATACTGAGTTGCATGATAGTACTCAATCTCTTATTATAGTTCAATCATTGAACCAACGAGGTAAGAAACGAACGAGGTAAGACATGTACCATGCCATCGTCCGCCGGCGCGTCCGGGCGCTGTTCGATGCCGTCAACGCCGGAGATGCGGAACCCGTCCTGCAAACCTTCGCGCATCGGTTCGAGCATTCGTTTATCGGCGAGCATGCGCTTGGGGGCTCACGACATACGCTCGCGACAACACGCTCCTGGTACGAGCGCCTGTACCGCCTCTTGCCCGACCTTCACTTCGACCTCCGGAATATTCTGGTGAGCGGCGGACCATGGCGCACCACCGTCGTCGTCGAGTGGGATGAAACCAACTCCGGAACCGACGGCGTCCCCACCTACAACCATGGCGCCCATATCCTCGAACTGCGCTGGGGCCGCGCCACACGCCTGCTGATCTGCCCAGATACGGTGGGACTCAAGGAAACCCTCGATCGCCTGGCCTCTGCCGGCAACAGCGAGGCGCTTGCCCCGCCGATCGTGAGTTGAACGTCAGCGAAGCGCCAATGGAATGGATTGCCGGGTCAAGCCCGGCAATGACGAAGAGGGTGAAGGATGACGACGATCGAGCATGCGATGGTGAGGCGGGCGACGCGCTAGCTCAAGAGCTCGCGGAAATAGGTATCGAGCATGCGATCCTTCGGATCGGCCGCTTTCCTTCGCGCCGCGAATTGCTGGAGCCGCACGCCGAAAGCCTTGCGCACCTGCTCGCGGGTGAGGAACGGCGTCTGGTTGAACAAAGGCACGCCGCGCCGGTCGCTGCAAAACTGATTATAGACCTTGAGGAACGCCTCCCACTCGGGGCCGCCGGTCGAGGCCGGGTCGATGCTCAGCGTCGCTCCCTCCCAGCAATAGGACAGCAGCGCCTCGACATCGCGGCTGATGGCGTAGCCCACGCTCGGCAGGTCGCAGCGATAACCGGTCTTCTCCTCGTAGGCGATGCAGAAATTGCAGTACTCTTCGAGAATGTCGAAGAACCCGCCCTCGCGGAACGCCCACATGCTGAACAGGTATTTGTTGGCGCCCGGCGAGCGCGGATAGTTGATGATCTGGGCGTGCGGCCACGTCCGGTCGCTTTTCACCACCCACACCAGCGCCTGACGCAGCAGGAAGAAATGCAGCTTGTCGGCGGTCGCCCTCAGGAAGTGGTTGCGCGTTGTCCGCTGAATCCACAAGGTGACGGCGGGACCGTATTTGCGCCAGAAGCGGTTGCGATAGACCCAGCGGTAGCGCGAGTTCGGCTCGGCGTCGGGATTGTCCTTGCGCAGCTCGACCAGAACGCGCTTCACGTAAGGAAAGATGTAGTACATCACGGCGTAGCCGCGTGCCTTGTAAATCGGGAAGTACTTGCGGAAATTCTCCAGGCTGAGCGAGTAGTGACGCACCGAGAGCGAGGTGGTGGGCCTCACGCGCATCGTCACTTCGTAGACGATGCCGAACAGGCCGTAGCTCGAGCGGATGACTTGCATCTCGTCGGGATGGTCGCGCTCGTTGATTTCGCGCAGGCGCCCGTCCGGCGTGACGAGCCTGACCCCGGTGACGTATGAGCTGACTTGGCCGAAGCCGCCGGGGAAGGAACTGTCCTTGGTGGCGGCGGTGGCCATGGCGCCGAGCGTGACATTGCCGATCTCGGTCGTGACGTAAGGCTGAAGGCCCCGCTCCTTCAGGGCTTGCGCGAGCGCCATATAGGTCACGCCGGCCTCGACGGTGACGGTCTCGCCGGTGAAATGCAGGATGCGGTTCATGGCCTTCATGTCGACCATGGTGCCGCCGTCGTCGCCGTTTACACGGGCGGTGGAGTGCATGGAGCCGGCGGGGCGAACCGGCGCGGGAAAGCGCACCTGGTCGGCCAAGATCTCGACCAGGTCGTCCGCGCTTTCCGGCACGGCCACCACCTTGGGCTGATAGGTCCACGTCCCGTCCCAGGTCTTGACGGTGGCGTCCTGCTTGATCTCCATGAGCTCCCCGGGTCCCTTAAAGGCGCAAGACCTTAGCGCAAAGCGCGGACGAATCCAGAATAGAAGCTGCCGGTTGGAGTGGGTTGAAGCTTAGGGGCTGGGATGCTTAGGTCAGCCTCAAAGAGGCCGTTCGAGCGGTTTCCGGCGTCACATCATACGAGGTTCACAGGCCGTGCAGCGTTTTTGCATTATCGGCGCGGGAGCTTGCGGGCTCGCCGTGGCCAAGACCTTCGCCGAACAGGGCATCGCCTTCGACTGCTTCGAAGCGCTTTCCGATGTCGGCGGCATCTGGAATCCCGAGAGCCCGCACGCCGTTTACGGCTCCACCTACCTCAACTCGTCGAAGAAACTGTCGCGCTACCCCGACTTTTCCTTCCCCGAGGAGTGGGCGTTCTACGCGAGCCGGGCGCAAGCACAAGCCTATCTGCGCGCCTATGCCAAGGAGTTCGGCCTCTATCCCTTGATCCGCTTCGACGCGCGGGTGACGCGCGCCGAGCCGACGGAAAAAGGCTGGCGGATCACGATCGAGGGCGAGAAAAAACCGCGCGACTATGACGGCCTCATCGTCGCCAACGGCCACCATTGGGAGGCGTTCACGCCCGACTATCCGGGGAATTTCGCCGGCGAGATGCTGCATTCCCACGACGTGAAGTCGAAGGCGCAACTGAAGGGCAAGCGCGTGCTTGTCGTCGGCGCCGGAAACTCGGCGGTGGACATCTTGTCGGACGCCGCACTCGAGGAGACGTCCAGCGCCATTCATTCCATGCGCCGCACCTACTACTTCTTCCCCAAGACGGTGTTCGGCAAGCCGACCGACTTGTTCGTCGACTACACCAGCCGCATCCCGCTGCCCCGCTGGCTCATGCGCCTGCTCTATCGCTACGGCATGCGCATCGTGGTCGGGCCGCATCGCCGCTTCGGGCTGGAACGACCCGATCACAACCTGTTCGAAGCGCACCCGACCGCCTGCAACACCTATCTCGATCACATCATTCATGGGCGCATCACGGTGAAGCCCGGCATCGAGAAGCTGGACGGCAAGACGGTGCGCTTCCTCGACGGGAGCGAGGAGGAGGTCGATCTTCTCATTTGGGCGACCGGGTTCAGGCCGAGCTTCCCGTTCATGGACAGCTCGCACATCCTCGATGCGCAAGGGAAGTCGAAGCTGTTCATTCATACCTTCCACCGCGAGCGAGACGATTTCTTCGTCACCGGCCTGTTCGAGCCGGCGGAAGGGGGCGTGTGGCAGATTGCCGATTATCAGGCCCGGCTCATTGCCACCTTCATCGCCGCTCAAGCCAAGGACGCGAAGCTGACACGCTGGTTCCGGACGCTGAAGGCGCGGGCCAATCCCGATATCGGTCACGGCATCAAGTGGAAAGACACGACCTGGCACCGCTTCGAGATCCAGCACTACCGCTACCGCAAATACATGGAGCGGCTGATCCGGCGCTTCGGCGCTTACGCGGTTAGATCCCCCGAGCCGCGCACCATGAAGATCGAGGGCGCGCCGGCGCGCGCGGCCGAGCCGCTCAAGGCTGCATCTTAGCGGATGGCTTGCCGGTTGCGCGGCGGAGCTGGCGCGCGACGAGCCGTGGGAAGAGCGCGTTGAGCACGATGGCTGCGCGCAGTAAGGCGGGCTTCACCACGAACGGTCTCTTCGCCTCGATGCCTTCGACGATGGCGCTCGCCGCTTGGTCGGGCGTAAGCAGCGGCATGAGCCGCGAATCGAATTTCGGCATGTTGTCGCGGCTGCCGGGATTGTGCTCCCAATACGCGGATGTGACCTCGCCGAGCACGACCAGGCTCACAACGAGGCCGGTGCCCTTGAGGTCGCTCTGCAAGCTTTCGGCAAGGCCGGCCACGGCGCGGCGCGCGGCGATATAGGCCGTTGCTCTCGGCCACGCGAGGTAGGACGCGGGCGAGGTGATGAAGGCGATGGCGCCGCTTCGGCGCGCAAGCATGGCGGGCAAGAAGGCGCGCGTGAGAGTGAAGCCCGCGAGATAAGGCACCTCGATCATGGCGAGCGCTTCGTCCGCCGTGGTCCCGGTGATAGGAAGCCAGCGGCCGGCGCCGGCATTGTTGATGAGAATGTCGGGCGCTCCCAGCTCGCGCGAAATAGCGGCCGCAATCTCCTCGGTCGCGCGCCTGTCCGACAAATCGACGGCATAGGACGTGACATCGCCGCCGGCCTTGCGGATCTGCTCGGCCACGGCGGTGAGGCGGGCGGCGTTTCGCGCAAGCACGGCGACGCGAGCGCCGCTCGCGGCATAGCGCTTGGCGGTCGCCTCTCCGATCCCGCTCGACGCTCCCGTAATCACCACGAGTTTTGACGCCACGACGACGCTCCCGCCTGTTGGCATTTTCCGCTTATAAGCCGCTGGAATTGGCCGACTTTTCAGTCGGATGGCAAACGACCTCAACTGTTGCACAAACGCTACAGCGCGCCAGGAACCCTTAGGTGGCAAACGCAAAGAGGCTAGGTACGTATGTGCGCTGTGGCTAATCTTAATCCATCTTCGTCCGTTCTTGAGGAGGCGTTCGAGATGGGGTCGTCAATGCGTATCGTGGGGCTGGCACTGGTTGCGGCGGGACTTTGGGTGGGTCAAGGCACACCGGCCAATGCGGTGTGTCTCGGATTCTCCGGGACGGCCGATGGGTTCGACAAGGTGACGGCGGTGACCCGCGCGCAGGATGCGGTGGCTCAGGCAATCTCCGACTACAAGAAAGCGAAGAAGATCCGCAACGTCTCGGTATCGCCCATGCGCGCCACGCCTCAGCCTTACTGGCGCAGCAGCGTGAGCCAGGAGCTGTTCCAGAAGCCGGATATCATCAGGTCGGACTCCCACACCATTTGCTGGTCCGGCGTGGTGTCGCCTTACGTCTGCACCTCCGGCGCCAAGGTCTGCTGGTAGCGCGAAACACCCTTGCATCGGTCAGGGGCGGGCGGGCGCCAGCGACACCCGATCCCGTCGATCTCTCGCCTCAAGCCGGCACGAGCGATACCTTCTCGGGCCGCTTCATCAGGAAGATGAGCGGAATGATCGCGATGGTGACCATGGCGATGAACCAGAAGATGTCGTTGAAGGCGAGCATCTGCGCCTGCCGGCCGATCTCGTAGACGATCAACGGCGCCGCCTCGGGTGAGGTGGAGTTCAGCCCGTGCTGGCCGAGATAGGGCGTGAAGTCGAGGTTGAAGGGCGTGACATGCGCCGTCAACTCGTTGAAATGAATCTGCGTCTGCCGCACGAACAGCCAGCTTACGATGGCAATGCCGGCTGAGGCGCCGATGCCGCGCATCAGCGCGTAGACGCCCGACGCTTCGTCGTACTGCGCCTTGGGAATGCTGGCGAAGGCCACGGCAGTCAGCGGCACGAAGAAGAGGCCGGAGCCGATGCCCGCGATCATGCCCGGCGTGGCGATGCCCCAGTAATCCACATAGAGCGAGAAATAGGCCATCGGCAGAGTTCCGAGCGCGGTCATGACGAGACCCGCGATGACGAGATGGCGGGCGTCGAACATGCGGATGAGAATGCTGCCGGTGATGGCGAGCGTGAGGGCGCTGACGAGGCCGCGCGGAATGAACAGGGTTCCCGCGGTCGCGGGAGAGTAGCCGAGAAGCCTCTGACTGAAGAGCGGCATGATCGCCATCCAGCCCAAGAGACTGATGCCATAAGCCGTCATGGCGAGCGTTCCGGCGACGAAGTTGCGGTCCCGAAGCAGGGAGAGATCGATGATGTTGTGGGGCCGGTTCCAGCCGCGGAGGAAGAAGGCCGCCCCGGCGAAGACGGTGACGATGGTGGCGGCGACGATCGCCTTTGAGTTGAACCAATCGCGGGTCTGGCCTTGGTCGAGCACGTATTGCAGGGCGCCGACGGCAAGCACGAGGAGTATCATTCCCACCCAGTCGGTCTTGATGTCGGCAACCGGCCGGCGCGGCAGATACCCGACCGAGAGGAGAAGGGCGAGCACGCCGATGGGAATGTTGATGTAGAACACCATGCGCCAGGAATAGGTCTCGGTGAGATAGCCGCCGAGCGCGGGACCGATCACCGGCGCGACCATGATGCCGAGGCCGAAAATGGCGAGCGCCTGGCCATGCCGTTCGCGCGGGAAAGCGTCGAGCAGGATACCCTGACTCAAAGGTACGAGCGGTGCGCCGAACACGCCCTGGGCGAGGCGGAACAGCACCATGCTTTCGAGGTTCCACGCCATGCCGCAAAGGGCCGACGACAAGACGAAGCCGGTGATTGCGGACAGCAGCAGCCTGCGCCGCCCGAGCAGCCTGGAGAGATAGCCGGTGAGCGGCATCACCACGGCGGCGGCGACGATGTAGGAGGTCAGGACCCAGGTGATCTGATCGGGAGTGGCGGCGAAGGCGCCGAGCATGTTGGGGATCGACACATTGACGATGGTTATGTCGAGCACTTCGAGCACCGCGGTGAGCACCACGGCGATGACGAGCGGGATCGGCGGACGTTCGTGATAAAGCTCGGCGAGACTCGTGTGCGGCGGGGAAGGGGGCCGGCGTTTGCCTCCCCGTCCTCCGGAACGCTTGGCAGGGGTCATTGCGCGCTCTGGGCGGGCTCGGTCGTGTCGATCTTGACGGTGGCGGTCGCGCCGAGCCGCAACGGTCTATCCGGATCGGGCTTGCTCGTGATCTTGATCCTGACAGGGAAGCGCTGCGTGACCTTGACCCAGTTGCCGGTCGCGTTCTCGGGCGGAAGCACCGAGAAGCTAGCGCCCGATCCCGGGCTGATGCTTTCGACGACGCCTTGAAGCGAGGTGCCGGGATACATGTCGAGCCAGATGGTCGCCGTCTGGCCCGGCTTCACGCGGCTGAGATCGGTTTCCTTGAAATTGGCATCCACCCACCAATTGCTGTCTTCGACCAAAGCGAGCGCCGGGCTTCCAGCCTGGACGATGCTGCCGGGCCTGAGGCTCATCTTGGAGACCCAGCCGCCCGCAGGCGCGGTGACGTGGGTCCGGGTCCGCTCATGCGTGGCCTTGTCGAGAGCGGCGGAGGCGGCGCGAAGCTGCACCGTGGGCGTCGTGACCGTGAGGCTCTTGTCCTGCTCGGTGTGGAAATCGGCTTGGGCCGCGGCAAACTGATCGACGGCATCGTGCCACGCTTTCAAAGCGTCGGTGAGCGCCGCCGAAGGCGCCGCGCCCTCGGCCTGCGTCGCCTTGGCGTCGCGGTATTTGCCGATCGCGTCTTCGAGCGCGGTGCGCTTCTCATCGAGCTTGGTCGCGGCGCCTTTCAGTCCGTCGGCCGCGGTTCCGGCCGCGGATGCGGCGGCGTCGAATTGCGCCCGGGCATTGCGCAGCGCGGCGTCGTACAGCGTGGGATCGATGTCGAACAGAGGATCGCCGGCACCGACCTTGTCGTCGTCCCTGACATAAACCTGGGCCACGGGGCCCGAGACTTGCGAGGCCACGCGCACGATATTGGCGCCGGTATAGGCATTGTCGGTCGAGGGGTAGAGTTCGGCGTGGCGCCAATAGAAAAGCACGCCGCCGATGGTCGCCGCGAGGAGAACGAACAGGGCGGCCCAGCGATATGTCGCGGCATTGCCTTTGGCTCGCGGCATCTCGGTTTCGACTTTTTGATTCACGGTTTTCCTGACCTCGGTTGCGGCGCGAGCGGCCGACCTCTTGATGGTGTTGGGGCCCGCAATACAAGACGAAGCGCGGCGGAATAATGACGAGGCTTAGACTGTCGCTGCCTCAAGGGCAAGAATTCCCTTGTTGTTTAAGGCTTAGGCCAAATTGCCCCAGCCTCGCAACACGCCGAATCCAGGCTTGGCGGCGGTTTTGGGGATCGCTTTTCTTGTTCGGAAGGCGCGCAAAGGCTGGCCCACGCCCGCTTTCAGTCCGAACCAGTTCGGCATAACATGAGGGCCGTTCGAGGGCGCCAGGGAAGACCTGCACAAATCATTGGACGGCGTCCTCGCCCGTCAAAGTCAACACTGACGATGCGGCATTGGGACCCGCCCTGTCGCGGGCCGTACGCGGGGAGCGGCTACAGGCTCGCGTCGAGGGTTGCCGTGTAACGAAAACGGGAACCGCCAGGAGGGAAAAATGGACACGTCGAGATCACTCGCGCGGCTGATGGGACCGATCTTGCTCGTCATCGGCATTGGCATGGCGTTCGGGCTGATGATGGAAGGAGAGGGTTACGCCGGCGTGCTGAAGGAATTCATCGCCAACCGGGCGTTGATCTTTCTCACCGGCGTTCTCGCGCTCCTCGCCGGCGTGGCCATCGTCAACGTGCACAATGTGTGGGTACCCGACTGGCGCGTGATCGTGACCGTGCTCGGCTGGCTCCTGGTGCTGCGCGGGATCATGCTGCTCGTCTTCCCGCTGACGGTACAGGTCTTCGGCGACCGCGTGGCGGCAAGTGCCGCCGGCGTCACGGCCGGCGCCGCCTTGACCTTCGTGCTCGGCGCCATTCTGTGCCTGATGGGCTACGAGCATATGTGGGCTGCCAAGCCGCGTCGCGCCGTGCGGGCGGCTTCTGCGAAGACGCGCCGCACCAAGCGCCCGGCCCGGAAGCGGGCCTGACGCCACACCGCCGAACGAGCTGCTCCGCGAGGGACCGACGCCGTTTGACAGGCGGCGCAAGAGGTCTAGACTTGGAAGCGTTCCGAGGGGAGCCCCAGGTAAGGGGCTGAGAGTCCGCTGCCTCGCTCGAGGCCCGGCGGAGACCCTTCGAACCTGATCCGGGTCATGCCGGCGAAGGGACGGGAACCATTTCAACTCCGTTTCTCCGGCATCTCCCGCGCTTCTGGCCAAGGGAGCATGACGATGAACAAGCCGATTGCCGCCAAAGACGTGGCTCCGCCGAAGGTAACGACCGGCGCCCTTCCGGGAAGCCGCAAGGTTTATTCGTCGCCGCAAGGGCACGAGCATTTGCGGGTGCCGTTCCGCGAGGTCCTGCTTTCGGAGCAAAGCGGCGAGCCGCCGTTCCGCCTCTATGACAGTTCGGGCCCCTACACCGACGCCGAGGCCGCAATCGATGTCGAGCGCGGCCTGCCGAAACTTCGGGCCCAGTGGATCGCCGAACGCGCGGGCGCCGGCCGACCGGTGACACAACTCGAATTGGCTCGCGCCGGAATCGTCAGCGCGGAAATGGTCTTCATCGCCCATCGCGAGAATATCGGCCGGGCGCAAGCCGCCGACGAGGCTGCGACGCGGCTCGACGACGGCGAGAGCTTCGGCGCGTGCCTGCCCGCCTTTGTCACGCCCGAGTTCGTGCGGAGCGAGGTCGCGCGCGGTCGGGCCATCATCCCCGCCAATGTCAATCACCCCGAATCCGAGCCGATGATCATCGGGCGCAACTTCGCGACCAAGATCAACGCCAATATCGGCAACTCGGCCGTCACCTCCTCGATCGCCGAGGAGGTCGAGAAGATGGTGTGGGCGATCCGCTGGGGCGCCGACACGGTGATGGACCTGTCTACCGGGCGCAACATCCACGCCACGCGAGAGTGGATCATCAGGAACGCTCCGGTGCCGATCGGCACGGTGCCGATCTATCAGGCGCTGGAGAAGGTCGGCGGCGATCCGGTCAAGCTCGATTTCGAGGTCTACAAGGACACGCTGATCGAGCAGGCCGAGCAAGGCGTGGACTATTTCACCATCCATGCCGGCGTGCGGCTCGGCTACATCCACCTCACCGCCGACCGCGTTACGGGGATCGTGTCGCGCGGCGGGTCGATCATGGCCAAATGGTGCCTCGCCCATCACAAAGAGAGCTTCCTCTACGAGCGCTTCGACGAGATCTGCGACATCATGCGCCGCTACGACGTGTCGTTCTCGCTCGGAGACGGGCTTCGCCCCGGATCGATCGCCGATGCCAACGACGCGGCGCAGTTCGCCGAACTCGAGACGCTGGGCGAACTCACGCGCATCGCCTGGGATCGCGGCTGCCAGGTGATGATCGAGGGGCCAGGCCACATCCCCATGCACAAGATCAAGGTGAACGTGGAGATGCAGCTTGCGCTTTGCGGCGAGGCCCCGTTCTACACGCTGGGGCCGCTCGTCACCGATATCGCGCCGGCTTACGACCACATCACGAGCGCAATCGGCGCCGCCATGATCGGCTGGTTCGGCACGGCCATGCTCTGCTACGTCACGCCGAAGGAGCATTTGGGCCTGCCCAACCGCGACGACGTGAAGGCCGGCGTCATCGCCTACAGGATCGCGGCGCACGCGGCCGACCTCGCCAAAGGCCATCCGGGGGCTATGGCCCGCGACGACGCGCTGTCGCGCGCGAGATTCGCCTTCCGCTGGGAGGACCAATTCAACCTGTCGCTCGATCCCGTCACCGCGCGGGCCTATCACGATGCGACGCTGCCGGCCGAAGGCGCCAAGCTCGCGCACTTCTGCTCGATGTGCGGCCCGAAGTTCTGTTCGATGGAGCTGACGCAGCAGGTGCGGAGCCTTGCCAGCGAGGCCGCGAAGGGGATGCAGGACAAGGCGCGCGAGTTCCG
>DATEMT010000081.1:0-2036 GCA_035275445.1 Methyloceanibacter sp.
CGGGAAGCTGAAGGCCGAGGCGTCGCTGAAGGACTACACCTGGTTCAGGGCCGGCGGTCCCGCCGAGGTGCTCTATTCGCCGGCCGACGAAGCCGATCTCGCTTATTTCCTTAAAGCGACTCCCGCCGACATTCCCGTCACCATCATCGGCCTTGGCTCGAATCTGCTGGTACGCGACGGCGGCATCGAGGGCGTGGTCATCAGGCTCGGGCGCGGCTTCGGCGAGATCAGAATCGAGGACGGCTGCCGGCTCCGCGTCGGCACCGCCGTGCCCGACGTGAAGGTCGCGCGCGCCGCCGCCGACGCCGGCATTTCCGGCCTCTCCTTTTATCGCGGCATTCCGGGCTGCGTGGGCGGCGCGTTGCGCATGAATGGCGGCGCGCATGGGCGCGAGACGAAGGAGGTGCTGGTCGAGGCTCGGGCCGTCGATCGCCGGGGCAACATTCATGTGCTTCCGGTCGCGGAGCTCCACTACGAATATCGCCATTGCGGCGCGCCGGAGGATTTCATTTTCACCGAGGCGCTGTATCAGGGCGAGCCGGGCGATCCCGCCGCGATCCTCGCCGAGATGGACGGCATCGCCGCCTATCGCGAGGAGGTGCAGCCGATCAAGAGCCGCACGGGAGGCTCGACCTTCAAGAACCCACCGGGAAAGAAGGCGTGGCAATTGATCGATGCGGCGGGTTGCCGGGGCCTCGCCGTCGGCGACGCCAGGGTGTCGCAGATGCACTGCAACTTCCTCATAAATGAGGGTAATGCCTCGGGCGCCGACATCGAAAAGCTCGGCGAGACGGTGCGCGCGCGGGTCAAGGAAACCAGCGGGGTCGAGCTTGAATGGGAGATCAAGCGCCTCGGCATCCCTGCGCAGGGCCGGACCGTTTAAGCGGCGCCCGTTGCCGCAAGATATCGGTCGAAACCGAGCCGGCCTCGCGTCAAGACGAGAATGACGAGCGCCGCGCCGCCGAAACCGATCAGCCCGTTCACCTGGCTTCCCGCTTGCGCCGGGAACAGCGGACCGATGAACGCCGAGAAGGTGTTGATCGAGCTGTGCGCCAACACCGCCAGCAGCAGGCTGCCGCGCGTGTTGTTGAAGACCCATGTCATGATGACGGTGATCGCCATGACCCCAAGGGTGAAGATCGCGACGCTCTGCAAGTTGAAGCCGCCGTTCTGCGCGGCCCAGTCGGGCATGAGATATTGCGGGTAGTGCCACACGGCCCAGAGCAGCCCGAGGATGATCGTTCCGCCGAGCGGTCCCCATCGCTCCTCCAGCGGCGTAAGCGCGTATCCCCGCCAGCCGATCTCCTCCAGCAACGGCCCTCCGACGATGAGCACGAGCGGGAACAGCCAGAGATAGGAGAACCAGGTGCCGCGATCGAGCGGATCGAAGGACGCCAGAGCGTTCGGGAGCACGACCGTGCCCGCGACGTAGATGGCCGGGATGCCAAGCAGCGCGAAGGCGTACCAGCGGGAAGGGACCCGCCAGAGCAAGAGCCTGCGTAGCAGCCGGACGATCCCGGATCGCCCTTTGGTGGCACCCGTAAGCAAGAGCGCGGAAAGCGCGGGCCCTGCCGTGATGGCCGCGATGCCGAACGCGTTGACCGGCAGGCCGAGCAGCACCACGCCCGCCACCACCGACCACGAGAGGGCGAAGGCGATGAGAAAGAACGCCGTCAGGGGGTGTCGCCGCAGCAAACCCGCAAGTCCACCGTCGGAGTTCGCGTCCCCGCGCGCCATGGCCAAAGGCTCTCGTTGTCCCAAGCGGAAAAACCTAGCAAAAGACCTCTCGACCTGGAATTGGTGAGTGCTGAAGGGCTTTAATCGCGGGGGACGATGGCGATGTCCAAGCAAATTCACGTCGCGGTACTGATGGGAGGCCTGTCGTCGGAGCGCGAGGTCTCGCTCAGATCCGGCGCCGCTTGCGGCAAGGCGCTCGAAGGCGAGGGCTATCGCGTGACCCTGCTCGATGTCGGCCGCGACATCGCCGCGCGGCTCACCGAGCTCGCGCCCGACGTCTGTTTCAACGCCCTGCATGG
>DATEMT010000082.1:0-2164 GCA_035275445.1 Methyloceanibacter sp.
TGCGACTCGGCTTATAAGCGGCGTAGTTTAAAGTGGGGCGTGAAGCTTGGGGGGCTTACGGCCGTGACGCTCAAGAGCATGACTGGCTTTGCCCGTGGCGACGGAATGCACGGGGATACCAGTTGGAACTGGGAAGCGCGCAGCGTCAACGGCCGCACGCTCGACCTCCGCTTTCGCCTTCCCACCGGTTTCGAGGCGCTCGAGATCAGGGCGCGCGGCCTCGCCCAGGAGAAGCTCGCGCGTGGCAATTGCACCGTCAATCTTTGGGTCCGGCGCGAGAGCGGGCGCGCGGAGATCAGGCTGAACGAGACCGCGCTTCGCCAGGCGAAGGCGGTGGCAGAGCGCGCAAGAGGCGTGACCGGGCTGAAGCATGCGAGATTGGACACGCTGCTCGGCATGCGCGGCGTGGTGGAAACGGCCGAGGCCGAGGAGAGCGAGGAAGCGCTCGCCGCACTTCATGTTGCCATGATCGCGAGCCTCGCGGGAACGCTCGATGAGCTTGTGCGCGCACGGAGCAGCGAGGGCGAGCGGCTGCAAGCGGTGATCGAGAAGCAACTGGCAACGATTGCTCGCCTGATCGAGATTGCCGCTGGCGCCGCGGCGCAGCAACCGGCGGCGATCGCGGCGCGGCTCGCCGAGCAGGTCGCCAGGCTCACCGAAGCGGGTGCCGCGCTCGACCCCGAACGGCTGCATCAGGAAGCGCTGCTGTTGGCGGCCAAGGCCAACATCCAGGAGGAACTCGACCGGCTGCGCGCGCATGTCGCCGCGGCCAACGAACTGATCGCGAGCGGCCAGCCAGCCGGCCGCAAATTCGACTTTCTCGCCCAGGAATTCAATCGCGAGGCCAATACGATCTGCTCGAAGGCCGCCGATATCGAAATCACGCGCACCGGGCTCGAACTCAAGACCGTCATCGACCAGCTGCGCGAGCAGGTCCAGAACATCGAGTGAGCGAGATGGGGAACGGCATCGCGAGAAGGGGACTGATGCTGGTGCTGTCGTCGCCCTCGGGCGCCGGCAAGACCACGATCGCGCGGCGGCTGGTCGAGACCGATCCCGGGATCGCCATGTCGATATCGCACACGACGCGGGCGAAACGCAAAGGCGAGGAGGACGGCACCGACTACCATTTCGTCGATCGCGACAGCTTCACGCGCATGCGCGAAGAAGGCGCGTTCCTGGAATGGGCGGTGGTGTTCGACAACTACTACGGCACGACGCGGAAACCGGTCGAGGATGCGCTCATGCAAGGCCGCGACGTTCTGTTCGACGTCGATTGGCAGGGTGCGGACTCGTTACGCGACAAGGCGGGCGAAGACGTGGTCACCGTCTTCATCCTGCCGCCGACGGCAGC
Source organism: Methyloceanibacter sp. (assembly GCA_035275445.1). Taxonomy (GTDB): domain Bacteria; phylum Pseudomonadota; class Alphaproteobacteria; order Rhizobiales; family Methyloligellaceae; genus Methyloceanibacter. The sequence goes on from DATEMT010000082.1 coordinate 1,355, forward strand.
CGATCTCGAACAGCGCCTCAATATCCGCGCGCAGGACCCGCCCGAGACGGTGCGGCGCCGGATGCTCGGCGCGAGCAACGAGATCCAGCACTGGAAGGATTACGATTACGTCGTCATCAATTACGACATCGCGCAGTCGGCGGCTTCGGTGCGGGCGATCCTCGCCGCCGAGCGCCTGAGGCGGAAGCGGCTGACCGGGCTTGAGGATTTCGTCGAGAGCTTGCAGTCGAAGCTTTGACGCTTAGCGCGGCGGCGCGGGGCGAAGCGCATTGGCAAGCCGGCAGAACGCAGAAACGGGGAGTTCCTCCGCGCGCGATGTGGGATCGATGCCAAGCCCTTCGAGAACGGCCTCGCAATCGGGCAGGAGCTTGCGGAGCGCCGAGCGCAGCATCTTGCGCCTTTGGCCGAAGGCTGCCGCGGTCACGCGTTCGAGCGAACCGACATCGCAGGGCGGCTCGGGCTCGGGTCTCGGCACAAGCTCGAGCAGGGCCGAATCGACCTTGGGCCGCGGCGTGAAGGCTTCGGCCGGGACGGTGAAGAGAATGCGGGCTTGCGTGCGCCATTGCGACAAGACCGAAAGCCGCCCGTAGTCCTTTCCGCCTGGCGCCGCGACGATGCGCTCGGCCACCTCGCGCTGAAACATCAGCACCATGCGGTCGAACCAGGGCGGCCAGGGGTCGGTCTTGAGCCAGCCGACAAGGAGGGGCGTCGCGACGCCATACGGCAGATTGGCGACGATGCGCGCCGGGGAGGGGAGCGCAAGGCTCGCATAGTCAATGTCCATCGCGTCGGCGGCAATGACGTCGAGAC
>DATEMT010000083.1:0-14266 GCA_035275445.1 Methyloceanibacter sp.
TCCGGCTGAGCGCCGAAGAAGCGCGCGGCGATGAGCGCAAGCCGCCGGCGCGGGTCGCTGTCCGCGACGACGGCGGCAGAACCGGCTTCCAGCATTGCGCCTTCAGGCACAAGGATCGCGGCGGCGCCGCGCTGCAACGCATCGGCGATGAAGCGGGCGCCGTCGGTGTTCACCCCCGGCAATGCGGCGAAGAGATAGCCCGGCTTCACCTCGCGGCTGTCGGCCGCGAGCCCTGAGATCGGCAGGTATCGGAGGCTATCGGGCAGGTTCGCATCGTGCCCAAAGAGCTCGCCCAGAGTCATTGTCGAACATGCGCCCCGAAAAGTGGCATTTCCTTGAGGATCAAGGATTTGGCCTGACCCGCTCGCGGGTGGGCGCCTGTTAATAGGAGGCCAGCACCTTGGCGTCAAACTTGCCCTGCTCGGGCTTGAGTTTCGGCGGCACGCCGAGGATGGGCGCAATCCGCGCGATGATCTTTCCCGCCGTCGGTGCGGCGTTGACGCCGGCCGTCGCCTGGCCGCCCGACTCGGCCACGCGCTGCGGCTCGTCGAGCATCACGAGAACAAGATATTCCGGCGCATCGGTGGGGAAAGCGGCGAGGAAGCTCGTGAGCAGCGCCGAGGTGGAATAGCGGCCGCCAACCACCTTCTCGGCCGTGCCGGTCTTACCGCCGACGCGATAGCCTTCGACATCGGCGCGCTTCGCCGTTCCCTTCAGCACGTTGAGGCGCATCAGCTTCAGCATCGCCGCGCTGGTGCTTGCCTTGAGCACGCGCTTGCCTTCGCCCATGCCGTCTTCGCGCGAGCGCGGCAGGAAGGTCGGCGTCACGGCGATGCCGCCATTGACGAGGGGAAGCGCCGCGCTCGCAAGCTGGAGCGGCGTCACCGAGAGCCCATGACCGAACGCGATGGTCATGCTGTTCAGTTTCTGCCAGTGCTGCGGAATGATCGGCGCGGCGCTCTCGCCAAGCTCGGTGGTGACGCGGTCCATCAGGCCGAGCTTCTTGAGAAAGGCCTTGTGACGATCGACGCCCATGTCGAGCGCCATCTTGGCCGAGCCGATATTCGACGAATAGATGAAGACCTCCGGCACCGACAGGCTCCGCCTCTTGCCGTGGAAGTCGTCGATGGTGAAGGAGGCGTAGTGGATTGGGCTCGATGCGTCATAGTGAGAGCGCAGCGTCGCCTGGCCGCCGTCGAGCACGCCGGCGACGGTGAACACCTTGAACACCGAGCCCATCTCGTAGACGCCGAAGCCGATGCGGTTGAGCCGCTCTTTGTCGAGGGCCTGCTCGCGATGATTGGGGTCGTAGTCGGGGAGCGAGGCCAGCGCCAACACCTCGCCCGAGTGGACGTCGATGACGATCCCTGCCGCGGCCTTGGCGTGATAGGCGGCGATGGCGCGGCCAAGTTCCTCGCGCATCACATGCTGCACACCGAGATCGAGCGAAAGCGCGACACCCTCGCTCCCGGTCATGGCGAGTTGGGGATTGTCGTCGATGAATTTCTCGATGCCGGCGAGGCCCTTGCTGTCCACGTCGACGAGGCCGACAACATGGCTCGCCGTGGCCCCCATGGGATAGACGCGGCGATATTCGTCGATGAAGCCGACGCCGGGCAGTCCGAGTTCGTGAATCTCGGCCTGCTGCTTCGGCGTAAGCTCGCGCTTGATGCGGACGAAGCGCCGTCCCTGCTTGATGCGCGCGCGGAGATCGCCTTGGTCGATATCGGGCAGCACGCTCGCGATCTGCTCGGCGAACTCGTCGGCATCGATGACGCGGTTGGGATCGGCGAATAGGGTCGCGCCCTTGATGTCGGTCGCGAGCAGCCTGCCGCTGCGATCGAAGATATCGGGGCGATGGACGGTCGAGGAAATGTCGAAGACGCCGCCCGCGCCCGGGCCGGTGCCGGCGAAGCCGAGCGTGACGAGACGCCCCGCGATCAGGGCGAAGGCAAGCGCAAAAGCGAGGCAGGCCAGCCGGAAGCGGTAGCGGCCGCGCGCAAGCGAGGCGCGTTCTTCTCGGGCGGAAGCGGCATCTGGTCTGGCGGTTGGGCCCATTGTCGGTCGCCTATTGGGCCTCGTTGCCGGCCGACCGCTCGATCCTGGCCTCGGGCCAGGCCTGGGCGGTTTCGCCTTCGGGCGCACTTGCGATCGAAGTCTTGGGCTTAGTCTCCGGCGTCGATTTCGCCGCAGGTGCGTCAGGGGCCGGCGCGGGCGTCTCCTGCCTGAGGCGCTCCGGATCGAAATCGTGGTCGGTCACCTTGTCGAGGGTGACGATCTGGACGGGCTTCGCCGGGGCAAGCTTCAGATGTTTTTGGGCGAGCCGCTCGATCCGCTCCGGGCGGTTGAGTAGGCTCCACTCGGCGCGGAGGACGGCGATGGCGTCGCGTTCCTCGTCGATTTGCCCGTTGAGCGTCCTGATGTCGCCGTCGAGCCCCCGCGCCTGATATTTGACCTGGTAGATGACGCAGGCGAGCGCGACGAGGCCGACCACGAGGCAAACATTAATGAAACGCAGCATGGCATTACTCGCGAAACTAAACGACCCTCAAATGGCGACCTTGAGCTCCGGTACTCCGAGCGCGACAAGGTCGAGGGGGTGAGCGGGCGCGGCGGTACGCATGGCGGCTCTGAGCCTTGCCGAGCGAGCGCGCGGGTTCCGGACAATTTCCCCCTTCCCCGGTTCTAGCGGACGACGGTTAAGAAGCTGGAAGCTTGGCGGAAGAATTTCGCGGGCGGCTTCCGGGAGGTGGCGCGAGCCGCGCGGCGGCGGCACGCTGCGGCTGGCGAGGAACCGCTTGGCGATTCTGTCCTCGAGCGAGTGGAAGGTGACGATGGCGAGCCGGCCCTTGTCCTTCAGGAGACGCTCGGCGGCGGCAAGGCCGTGGGCGAGCTCGGTCAGCTCCTCGTTGAGAAAGAGCCGAAGCGCCTGGAAGGTCCGGGTCGCGGGGTGCTTGGTCTCGTCGCGTTTGCGCCCCAGAACCTTGGCGATGAGGTCGGCGAGTTCGCCGGTCGTCGTGATCGGCCGCTCGGAGCGCCGCGCCACGATGGCCTTGGCGATGGCGCGGGCCTTTCGCTCCTCGCCAAGCTTGCCGACGATCTCGGCGAGCGCGGCTTCGGCAAGCGTGTTGACGATGTCGCTCGCCGTCGGGCCGGCGGCGCCCATGCGCATATCGAGCGGGCCGTCCTGCATGAAGGAGAAGCCACGCTCGGCCCGGTCGAGCTGCATGGAGGAGACGCCGAGATCGAGCACGACGCCGTCGACGGAGGTGAACCCTTCGCTCGCGGCAATCGTCTCCATCTCACTGAAGCGGCCAAGCACGGCCAAGAGCCGGCCGGGATATTGGTCGGCAAGCGCGCCGCTCAGGCGAAAAGCGTCCGGGTCGCGGTCGATGGCGACCACCTTGCAATCGGCGCTCGAGAGAATGGCTTGGCTGTAGCCGCCGGCGCCGAAGGTCCCGTCAACGACGACGTCGCCGTCCTTCGGATCAAGCGCGGCGACGACCTCGGAGAGCATCACGGGAATGTGGCGGGCCGGTCCGCCGACGGCAGCCGTGCTGCCGCGACCCGCCATCATTCCCGTGCTCCCTCTGGCCCGCCGCTTCCGCGGCGCCCCGCGCCGAGTAGCTTGCGTAGGTCGCGCACTTTCTGGCGCGCCCCCGCGAGATGGGCTTCAAAACGTTTTGGCTCCCACATCTGGAATTTCTCGCCGAGCCCGACGAAAGTGATGTGGGTGGTGATGCCTGCGTGCTCGCGCAGGCGTTCGGGAAGACTTGTGCGTCCGTCCTGATCGATCGTGAGGACCTCGCTCGTGCCGAACAGAGCGGTCGCGAGCTGGTCCTTCTCGTCGGAATAAGGGGCAAGGTCCTCGACGAGCGCGTTGATCTTGTCGACGAGGCGCTTGCCGCCGGCATCGAGCGCCGGCGCATCGAGGGAGGGGTAGCAGTAGATGCCGTCGAGCCCGTCCTTGGCGAGGACCGTGCGGAAGGAAGCCGGGACCGAAACGCGGCCTTTGGTGTCGATCCGATTGGTGAATGTCGACACAAACTGGTCCATCTCCCCCTCACGCACCCGAGCCGACGCGGGAACCGTTGCAAATCCTGGGGTGCAAGTCCGTGCCCGGAGAATTGGGTGGGAGGAGCGGCGCAGTTCCCCCCGTGGCCTCTAAAGGAGCGCGGCCGGCTCCTCCCACCCTTTACTCACCGAACGGGCATTGGTGGGATAGCATGGGATAATATGGGCGTCAATGGACACAACCGGGATGGAAGCGGTTGTCCAAGAGAAAAGGCGCAAAACAGCCATACCAATCTTGTTTTTTGGTTAACCGCCCGCAATTGCCGCTTCACGGCCAAGCGCGGTAGAAGGCAAAGCGCGCCGGCGCGATGCGGTGTTCGCTGATTCGCCGCAGGCGGGATGCTGCTCGGAAGCGGCCAAGACGGTTCGAGGGGATCAATGGGAAAGAGAGAGCTGAAGGCGACGCTCGGCTTTGCCGCCGCCGCTCTTTTGCTCGGGTCGTGCGGGCTCAGCGCCGGTGACGGCGCGGGCGGTCCCTTTGCCCTGCTCGGTCCACCCGACGCGCCGGTCAACCTCTATTACGAGGAACAGGGCAAGGGGCCTCCGGTGCTCCTCCTCCACGGATTCGGCGCGAGCACCTTCACCTGGCGGCACATCGCCCCCGATCTCGCGGCGACACATCGTGTCATCGCCGTCGATCTCAAGGGTTTCGGTCAGTCCGACAAGCCGTTCGACGAGCGCTATTCGGTGTCCGATCAGGCCGAACTGATTGCTCAGCTGATCGAGGACAAGGACCTCCGCGATCTCACCATCGTCGGCCACTCCTTCGGCGGAGGGGTCGCTTTGCGTCTGGCACTCGATGCCAACACTCGGCTCGGCGGCCGCATCTCCCGGCTCGTGCTCCTCGACTCGATCGCCTACCAGCAGCAGATTCCGGTGTTCTTCCGCCTGCTCGACGTGCCTCTCGTCTCCCAGGTCGGCGTGCGCATGGTGCCGCCGTCGGTGCAGACGCGGGTTGCGCTCCAGATCGCCTATCACGACGACAGCAAGATCGATCCCGAGGAAGTCGAGATCTACGCCGCCCCGCTCAAGACCGCGGCGGGAAAGCACGCCATCGTCCAGAGCGCGCGGCAGATCGTGCCGCCGGACATCGATACCCTCCCCGACCGCTTCAAGACGATCACCCTGCCGACGCTGATCCTGTGGTGCGACCACGATCGCATCGTGCCGCTCGAGATCGGCATCAAGCTCAGGCGCACGCTGCCCAACTCCACCTTGCGGCTGGTCGAGGGTTGCGGACACATGCCGCAGGAGGAGCAGCCGGAAGCGACGCTGGAGCTGCTCAAGGGCTTCATCGGCGGCCAATAGGCGGTTGCGCCGAGGGCCGAAAATTGGTGGCCGGCGCGTGGGGCACACCCTCGCGCCGGCCGTACTGTGTCACCAGGCCTGTAAGCCGGGTTCTGTACCCCTTCCGCCGAAGCGGAAGGAGCGATGGCCATTCATCTCGGGCGAGCCTTGCGGCGCGCCTCGTGCAACCAACCCGGGCGGCTGATCCGGAAGCCGATTGGCGAACGGTTGCCCGCTCCCCGCGCCGCCCCTACTCGGTTTTGCTTCCGGTGGGGTTTGCCATGCCGTTCTTGTTACCAAGAACGCGGTGCGCTCTTACCGCACCCTTTCACCCTTACCTGCTCTCGCCTTGCGGCAAGCGCCGGCGGTTTGCTTTCTGTGGCACTGTCCCTGGGGTCACCCCCGCCGGACGTTATCCGGCACCGTGCTCCCATGAAGCCCGGACTTTCCTCCCCGCCCGGCTACGCAAAACAATAGGGCGGAGCGGCCATCCGGCCCGCTGACCACGCTAATAAGGGTCGTCGGCCGTTCGCCGTCAAGCTGCGCGTGGTCGGCGCCGTAACGTCATTTTGATGACTTTCCAGGCATCAACTCCAATATGCTAGGGAGGGGCCGGCCGCATCCGGCTCCGTTCCTTAAGGCCTTGGCTCGTCCGTGATTTTCGTGCCGCGGCGCGCCGATACGACCGAGGAAACCGCCGCGTCATGACCCCGCACGTGCCGCCGATGGCAAGCCAGGAACTGCTCTTGCGCCTGCTCTCGACCTTCCCCGAGCTTTCCGAGCTCGACGAGGCTCACCGCATGGACCTCCTCGGCAGCACGCAATTCAACCGCTTGCGCGGCGGCGACGTCGCCTACCGCCAAGGGCAGCGTTGCCAAAACTACGTGATGTGCATCGAGGGCCAAACCCGCGTGTTCAAGACGTCCGAGGCGGGGCGCGAGATCCTGCTCTACCAGGTCGGACCCGGCGAGACCTGCGTGCTCACCACCTCTTGCCTGATGGCGGGGAGCCCCTTCCCGGCCGAAAGCACCGCCGAGACCGACGTGCTTCATGCCGCACTGCCCGCGAGCAGCTTCCACCGGCTGATGAGCGCCTCGCCGCGCTTCCGCAAATTCGTGCTCGACAATTACGGCGACCTCCTGTCGAGCCTCATCATGCTCGTGGACGAGGTCGCGTTTGCAAGCCTCGATCTCAGATTGGCAAGGCGGCTTCTCGCCGAGGCCAATGAGCAGGGCGTGGTGGCGAAGACCCACCAGCAGCTTGCGCTCGATCTCGGCAGCGTTCGCGAAGTCATCAGCCGCTATCTCGCCGAATGGGAACGCATGGGCTGGGTGCACGCCGCGCGCGGCTCGATCGAGGTCAAGAATCGCGCGGCACTTGCCAGCTATGGCGGGGGAGAAGGAGCGTGAGCCCGAATGATCGAGAACGGTGACCTGGGTTACAGACCGGCACTGGCCGCACGCTTAGAATTAAAGCAGATCCCGCAATCCAAACGTTCAAGGACAGCACAATGACATACAGGCTGGGTACGCGCCGCGTGAGCCCGCCGCATCTTGCGGCGGCGCTGGCCGCGTTTTTTGCTTTGGCCCTCGCCGTGCCGGCGGCGGCGGGCGAGTTCGACGATCAATGCGCCATGGGTCTCGCCTCGGGTCAGAGCGTCAAGACCGATTGCTCGGTGAATTGGACCGACCAGGATGGGCATGTCTATTGCTTCTCTTCGGATGCCTCGAAGGAGGCCTTCCTCAAGGACCCGGCCGGCAACATCAAGAAGGCGCAGGAGTTCCTCGCGACGAAAACCGCCGCCAAGGCTTCGGGCGCCAAGGAGTTCACCGAGGACGACGTCAACAAGCGCGTCGCGGAAGTCGTCGCCGAACGGTCGAAGGACGGCGCGTTCGTGTTCCGCGACGCCAAGCTCGATACCGACCTCAAGCTCGAAATGGAGCAGATCAAGACCGTGCGCGGCATGGAAGGCTATGGCTGGTTCGCCAATGTCATCTTCCACGACAAGGACACCCCGAAGAAGCAATACGCCCTCGATTTCTGGTTCAAGCCCGACGGCGACAAACTCACTTTGATGGATATCCGCGTGCAGAAGGGACCGAAGCAGGACGGCGACAGTTATTACATGGTCACGCGCCTGCCGGTCGCGTGGTGGTGGCTCCCGGTGCAGGAGCATCCCGGCGACATGGAAGTGCGACGCGCCTGGCACGTGATGAGCGCCATCCACAACTACATCGCCACCCATAAGGACGCGAACGGCGACCTCGTGGTCAAGGACGACAAGACGGGCGAGTCGGTTCCGCTCGAGTTCATCGAGATGCACCAGCCCGTGCGTCATCTGAAGAAGGACGGCAAGTATTTCGCCTGCACCGACTTCCGCAAGCCCGGCAGCAAGGACGAATATTACGACATCGATTTCTGGGTCGATGACAAAGCGGGCAAGCTCGAAGTCGCCGATGTCAAGATGCACAAGGTCCCGGTGCAGGAGGACGGCATCTGGACGCAAGTGCCGCGCTATACCTTCGATGGCATGGATTTCGACGTAACCAACTAGGCTTCACGACATCGACGAGAGGCCCGCTCCGCCCGGAGCGGGTCTTTTCTTTGTCTCACACCAGCGTCGCTTGCGACCGCGCCATGAGGAGGCGTTCGAGCGTATCGCGCGTCGAGGCGTCGGCGCGGCCGTCGACGCGGGCCGGGCGGAAGTGGCGCTGGAAGGCTTCGATCACATTCGCGAGCCCGGTGCCGTAGGTGGACGTCACCTCGACGCCGTAGCCGTAATCGCGCAACGCGCGCTGCAGGGCGGCGACGCTTTCGCCTTCGTCGCCAGGGCCGAGACCGGCATCGCCTTGAAGCGCCGCGGGCGGCACCCACAACCCGATGCCGGCGCGCGCGAGCCTCGCCCAGTCGAATTTCTCGCCGGGATCGCGCTTGCGCCCCGGCGCCACGTCGGAATGCGCCAGCACACGCTGGGGCGGGATGGCGCGACGGTTCAAGATGTCGCGGCAGAGCGCCTCCAGCGCCAGCATCTCGGCCTCGGTGAAATCGGGATAGTCGAAATCATGTCCGGGATTGTGGATCTCGATGCCGATCGAGCGGGAATTGATGTCGGTCTCGCCGTCCCACAGGCTCTGGCCCGCATGCCAGGCGCGCTCCGACTCGGCGACGAGTTGGGAGATCCGTCCCTCCTCGTCGATGAAGTAGTGGCATGACACGCCCGATTCCTGTCGCGTCAGCCAATCGAGCGCCCCGTCCGCCGACTCCATGCCGGTGTAATGCAGGAGCAGCATGTCGGGCTCGATCCCGTTCCGCCGCGCTTCGCAATTGGGCGCGGGGCACCACAGCGTGGCGAGCGGCGTATCGGGGGCAGCAGTCATATCATCAGCTTGTCATTGCCCGGCTTGACCGGCGATCCAGTAACCCCGGCGAGCATCTTACATCCAGATCCGTGGTTACTGGGTTCCCGCTTGCGCGGGAACGACACCGGCGCAAGCGCAAGCGTTACATGCCGCGTTCTTTGGCGATCTGATCGTAAGCCTCGTTGATGGTCGCAACCTTTTCGGTCGCGAGCACCACGAACTCCTTGGGCACGCCGCGCGCCATCAGCTTGTCGGGATGGCTCTCGGCGACGAGGCGGCGGTAGTGGCTCTTGAGCTCATCGTTGGCAATCGAGGGCTGCACGCCCAGGATGTCATAGGGATTGCGCTTGGCGGCGGCGACGTGGCGCGCCTTGACATAAGCGAACTCGGTGTCGGTCATGCCGAAGCGCTTGGACACGCCGGCGAGGAACTGCTCTTCGCGCGGATGCAACTGATCGTCGGCCTTGGCGATGTGGAACAGGCCTTCGAGCACGTCCTCGAGCACCTTGCGGTTGCCCTTGAACATGGTGGCGAGCTGCTCGGCGTAAGCCTCGTAGCCGGCCATATCCTGCTTGGCCAGATTGAAGACGCGGGCGACGTTCTTCATCTCGCCGTCGGGCACCTTGAACACTTCCTTGAAGGCGTTGACTTCGTCCATGGTCACAACGCCGTCGGCCTTGGCCATCTTGGCGCCGAGCGCGATCACACCGACGGTGAAGGCGACCTGGTTTTCGGCTGGCGCGTCTTCTTCCTTGTCGCGATCGATGACGTAATGCCCGGCGACACCGCCGACCAGCGCCCCAATGGGGCCCCCGACCGCGAGCCCCGCGGCCGCACCTGCAAGCTTGCCCCAAATCGACATCGCCGGAATTCCCTCAACACATGTTGCCTGGTCAGAGCATAGGAACTTTTAGCCGGCGCCGCATGTGAAGAATTGCAACGCGGCGCGAACCCGCTTGCGCCGTGGTCAAGAGCCGCGGAAATTGGCCAAGATCGAGACCTTGGGTTCGTCAACCTCGAGTCCGGCCTTGAGCCGCCGCTCCACATGCCACGACCGGGCGAAGGTCCAGAGCGCGAGCCAGAGGGTGAACCCCGCATTGATCACGCTGCCGACCCAAAGGAACGTCTCGCCGAGCCCGAGCCGCGCGGTCGCCGCGAGGACGGCTGCCTGGAAGACGATGCCAAAGCCGCCCGCGACGACGATGGCCGCGCAGAGCGAGGTGAGGAAAATGGTGAAAACGTTGCCGCCGTGCCGCGGCATTCGCTCGGAAGCTTCGGTGTCCATGCGGGCCGCTTCAGGGGATGTGGGCCAAAGAGACGACCCTCTTAGCCGAGGGGATCAACCCTTACAAGGGTCTCCCTCCCCGTGTGAAGCCGGCAAACCAAGGCAATCGCCATACCCCTCGGCGCCGGTCGCTGCCGGCCTCTGCGTCACAATGCCGCCGCGTTCGCCCCGACGCTCAATCATGCGCGCTCGCGCGCTGTCAGGTGAAGGCGAGCTTGAGCAGGAAGGCGAAAGCGATCACCGCGACGGCGGCATTGATTTCGGCAAAGCGTCCGGCGAGCGCCTTCAGCGCGACATAGGCGATGAAGCCGAGCCCGATGCCGATCGAGATCGAAAAGCTCAGCGGCATCATCAGCACGATGATGAGCGCCGGGACATATTCGGTCGGATCGTCCCAGACGAAAGCGCCGAGACTTGCCGCCATCAGGCAGGCGACGAAAAGAAGCGCGGGCGCCGTGGCGAAGAGCGGCACGGTTTCGGCGATCGGCGCGAAGAACAGGCTGAGCAGGAACAGGATCGCGACCACGACCGCGGTGAGACCGGTGCGGCCGCCTTCCTCCACCCCCGCCGCGCTCTCGATATAGGCGGTGTTGGTCGAGGTGCCGAGCGCGCCACCGAGTGCGGCGGAAGCTGAATCGGCCAGCAGCGCCTCCCGCAGCCGCGGCAAGCGCCCGTCCTGGTCGAGCAATTTGGCTTGACGCGCCACGCCGATCAGCGTGCCTGTCGTGTCGAAGATGGTGACGAGCAGGAGCGTCAGCGTCATCGTGATCGCGCCGAGCTGAAACACGCCCGCGACATCCATCTTGAGAAACACCGGTGCGAGCGAGGGCGGCACCGCGGCGATCCCGTGCCAGGGTTCGAGCCCGAGCCCCACGGCCGCCAAGGTGACCGCGAGCACGCCGAGGATGATCGCGCCCGGCACCTTGTGCAGCGCGAGCCCGGCGATGAAAAGAAACCCCAAGACGGCAAGCCAGGCTTGCGGCCTGCCGAGATCGCCAAGCGTGACGAGCGTCGCCGGATGGGCGGCGACGATGCCGGCGTTCTCGAGCGCGATCAGCGCGAGAAAGAAGCCGATGCCGGCGGCGATGCCGAGCTTTAGGCTCACGGGAATAGCGTCGATCAGCCAGGCGCGGAGCGGCGAGAGCGAGAGTGCGAAGAAGAGGAGACCGGAGACGAACACGCAGCCGAGCGCGAGCTGCCAATTGCCGCCGAGCTCGGGCACCATGGTGAAGGCGAAATAGGCGTTGAGCCCCATGCCGGGCGCGAGCGCGATCGGATAGTTGGCGTAGAGTCCCATGATGAGGGAGCCGAACGCCGCGGCAAGACAGGTGGCGACGAACACCGCACCATGATCCATGCCGGCGCGCTCGAGGATCGTGGGATTGACGAACATGATGTAGGCCATGGTGAGAAAGGTCGCGACCCCGGCGCGAAGCTCGGTCGCGACGGTCGAACCGGCGCTCGTGAGGCCGAAAAACCGATCGAGCGGCGAACTGTCGCCCGCCGCTTCGGGCGGCGCGTCGGCGCGTCTTTCCGCCGCCTTGGCCCTGTTTCGCTTGGCCGTCCCCACGCCCGCCATCTTTCCCCTTGCCAGATTCCGCAATTACGGAATGGTTACGCGGCCCTGGCAATGGGGACTTCGCGATTCTCCACATCAGCCGGGGCTGCTAGAGGCTTCGCTCATGACTGCCAGCCGATTCCTGCTCGTTTTGCTCACGCTGTGGGGGCTGGCGATGATCGTCCCCGACGTGGTCAGGGTCGCCCGGCCGCTTTACTCGATCGGTCTTTTCGCCGACGGCAACGGCGTGATCGCCGACGTGACCCATCCTTTCCACAAGGAAGCGGATTCGCCTGCGTGGCGCGCCGGCCTCCGGACCGGCGACCGGCTCGATCTCGAGGCGATGCGCTGCCGCTTGAGCAAGCTCGAAGACTGCAGGAACAGCATCGCCGTGTTCGGCGGGGTCGAATATCTGCTGCCGGGACAGAGCGTCACGCTCGATCTCGCCGCGACCGGTGCTGCGCCCGCGCGGCATGTGGTCGTGACCGCGGCACAACCGCCTTCGAACTTTCTCGTCCGCATCGTGAATTTCCTGTGCCAGATCGCCGGCATCCTCGTCGTCCTCGGTGCGGCATGGCTGGTGTGGACGCGGCCATCGGCGATGAGCTGGGGATTCTTCCTCTACGTGAACTGGTTCAACCCGGGGCAGGTCCACGCCTTCTACGCCTTCCTCGAGCCGCGGCCCGCGCTCTTCCTCGCGCAAGCCGTGGCGATGGTGCTGGCCGAGGCGATCGGTTACGCCGGTTTCCTGCTCTTCGTGCTGCGCGTGCCGAACAACAAGACGGAACCACGATGGCGCGCCGTCGAACGCACGCTGCCGTTCGTGGCGCTGATCTTCGCCATCGCGCTTGCCGCCTCCTATGGCAGCCTGTTCGGCTATCCTGTCGAGACGGCGACCCGCGTTTCGATCCTCATGGGCTTCGTCGTGGCGATCGCCGCCCTCATCATCCTTCTTCTGAGGGAAGGAACCCAGGCGCCCGAGGACTTTCAGCGCGTGCGCTGGGTGATCTGGGGCTGCCTGATCGGGCTGCCTGCCTTCCTCATTGCCGAGTTCGCTTCGACCACCACGATCTTCATCACGCCGCAAGGAAACTTCACGCCGACCGAGGACATCGTCGGCCTGCTCTACCTCGTCAACGGCTTGCTGTGTCTGTTCGTGTTCGAGGCCTTGCGCCGCACCCGGGTCGTCAACGTGATGATCCCCTTGCGCCGCGTGACAATCTTGGGTCTCACGCTGAGCGTGCCCGTTCTCTTCCTGCACCGCCAGGTCGAGATCATCGAGGAATATCTCGATCTGCCGGGATGGGCGTGGATCATTATGGGCGCGGCCGCCGTCTATTTCCTCTCGCGTTTGCACGAAGGGGCGGTGCATCTTGCCGACCATTATTTCAACAGGCCGGTCGAGGAAGCCGAAAAGCGGCTCAAAGCGGCGCTGCACAAGGCCAAGAAAGCGATCGAGATCGACCGGCTGCTCGCCGACGAGACCTTCACGGCGCTCAAGCTCGCTTCGGCGGCGGCGTTTCGCCGCGAAGGACCGGTCTACCGGCGCGACGGCAACGGCAAGGGCTGGGACCGTGACGCCTCGACCATCAACCCCGATGCGCCGATGCTCGCGCCGGTGATGAAAGGCAAGCCGTTCGCGCTACCCGAAAGCGACGAGGGCGAAGTCGTTCTCCCCGGCGGCCTCGCCCGACCGATTCTTGCCGTGCCCGCCATCAATCCCGCGCGCTGCTTCGCCGTCTCGTTCTACGGGCCGCACCAATCGGGCACCGACCTCGATACCAGCGAGCGCGCGATGCTGGCGCGACTGGGCGCAGAAGCCGCGGCGATGTATGCCGAGCTTGAGAACGGCACGCTCCGCGACAAGGTTGCGCATCTCGAACGGGAGCTGCGCGCGGCGGAAAAGGACCCGGAGCGGTAGAATGGCGGTTTACGAGCTTGACGGGTTAAGGCCGGACTTTCCGGCGGACGGGCTCTATTGGGTGGCGGAGAGCGCGTCGGTGATCGGCCGGGTCAGGCTCCATTCCGATGTGAGCATCTGGTACGGCGCGGTGCTCCGTGGCGACAATGAGTGGATCGAAATCGGCGCGCGCTCGCAAGTCCAAGACAACGCGACGCTGCACACCGATCCCGGGTTCCCGCTCTCCGTCGGCGAAGACTGCGTCATCGGCCACAATGTCATCCTGCATGGCTGCACGGTCGGAAAGGCGAGCATGATCGGCATGGGGGCGATCGTGCTGAACGGGGCGAAGATCGGCGCGAATTGCCTGGTCGGCGCCGGCGCGCTCGTGCTCGCGGGCAAGACGTTTCCCGACAACAGCCTCATCCTCGGATCGCCGGCGAAGGCGGTGCGCGAAAGCGACGAGGCGGCGCGCGCCGAGATCGCGCGAGCGTCTTCGATCTATGTCAAGCGCTGGAAGTCTTACGCAAAAGGGCTCAAGCGCATCGCATGAGCGGCGGCGGCACGTGGCAATTCTTCATCGACCGCGGCGGCACCTTCACCGACCTCGTGGCGCGGGCGCCTGACGGAACTCTCTTCACACGCAAGCTGCTGTCGGAAAACCCGGGCGCTTATCGCGACGCGGCGCTGGCCGGCATCGCCGACCTGATCGGCGTCCCGCGCGACCGCCCGCTGCCGGCGCAAGCGATTGCAAGCATCAGAATGGGAACGACGGTCGCCACCAACGCGCTGCTCGAGCGCAA